>JBCAXC010000074.1:0-8569 GCA_038534255.1 Pseudomonadota bacterium | reverse complement strand
TTTTTCTTCCGTGACGAACGCTTCGAGGTTGTAGCCTTCGCCGGTGCCCTGCGCGCCGGTTGTCGCAGACGTCCAGTCGTCGCGTGGCCCGTCGGCGGCTTCGTTCACGCGGTCGGCGCTTGTCGCGTCGGGATCAACGTTGGTGTAGTCGGTGTCGAGGTCTCCGGCTGGATCACCCGCGCCCTGGCCGCCTTCCAGCCAGGTGTCCGCAGTTTCGCCGGTTTCGCCTTCGGTTTTCTCCGATTTGTCCGCGTCGGCGGATGACAGATCGTTCGCGTTGTCGTTGTCATCGCGGCGTTCGAGGATGGGGTTGCGCTCGAGTTCTTCCTCGACGAACGCGTTCAATTCGATGTTGGAGAGCTGCAGGAGCTTGATCGCCTGCTGCAATTGCGGCGTCATCACCAGCGACTGGCTCTGACGCATCTCCAGTTTCATACCAAACGCCATACGACTCGACCTCGACCCACTCCCCGTCGTGTTTGTCAGTACCGTACCTGACTTTCGGAGCCTTTAATCCGTAGTGCCAGTTTGATCCCCGAGATACACCCGCTGGACGTCTTTGTTGTTTATGATTTCCGTCGGGTTACCGTGTGTCAGCACCTGACCGTCGTAGATGATGTAGGCGCGATCTGTCAGATCGAGCGTCTCACGCCAGTTGTGATCTGTGATGAGCACACCAATACCGCGTTCTTTCAACTGTGCGACGAGGGCCTGGATGTCGCCGATGGCGAGAGGGTCGATGCCGGCGAAGGGCTCATCGAGCAGCATGTAGGACGGGCGGGAGGCCAGCGCGCGGGCGATCTCGCACCGCCGCCGCTCGCCACCTGACAGTGCAATCGAGGGTGACTTGCGGAGATGGTCGATGCGGAACTCGCGCAGTAGCGCGTCGAGCTGGTCGCGGCGGGCGGTTCGGTTCTTTTCGGTCAGCTCCAGCACAGCCATGATGTTCTGTTCGACAGAGAGCCCGCGAAAGATCGAGGCTTCCTGCGGCAGATAGCCGATGCCAAGGCGCGCGCGACGGTACATCGGCAGGCGCGTGACGTCCTGGCCATCGATGGAGATCCGACCTTTGTCGGCCGGTATCAGTCCGGTGATCATGTAGAACACGGTCGTCTTGCCTGCACCGTTCGGCCCGAGCAAACCAACGGCTTCGCCGGTGCGCAGTGCGAGGGTGACACCTTTCACAACCTTGCGGCGCTTGAAGGCCTTGTGGATATCGCGGATCGCAAGCCAGCCGACGCCATCGCCGGTTGGCTCCGGGGTGGGCGCATAGGTGGTTTGCGGCACTTCGAACATCGGTGCCGGACGATCGGCCTGACGGTGCGGTTGGGTCGGCGCGTCCGGGTAGGGCTCTGCATAGCTGGCGGGGTTCCCGAGATCATAGACCTCGTCGTCATGCGGAGGGTAATTCGGGTCGCCGTGCGGTGGTTGTCCGTTACGCATGATTATTCTCCGCGGCCGGTGCGAACGGGTTGGCTGGCACTCGTCGTGCTCTGCGTACGGCGGCGGGTGCGCGTAGCATTCTGGTTTGCGCCGAGGCCCTGACGGAGCGATTTGTCCGGCGTGATAACCATGCGGATGCGGCCGTTGCTTTGCCGTGTGGCCGTTCCAGCGTCTGCGGTCGCGGGCGTTGAGAGGACCGAGCTCTTGCCCGTATTCAGGTTGATAACAAGTCGGGTGCCGCGGATGACGTTCTTGCCCTGCTTCAGGGTCACCGTGTCGCCCATCGTGATCACGCGCGTCTTCACGTCAAACTGCGCCCAGTCTCCCTGTGCGGTCTGCAGGTCCTGTTTCGCTGACTTGATGAAGACATTGCCGCGCGCGACGAGCTGGGTGATCTCAGTGGAGCCCCCGCCGAATGCGCTGTCCTGTTGTGCTGTCTTTTGAGCGCCCTTGCGCGATGCGTAGCGAATTTCGAGGGTCGTCGACGTCATCGTGAATGTGTCCTGCTGCGCCACGACATTGCCGGTGAACACCGCGCGTTTCGCGGCGTCATCGACGTCGAGCCGTTTCGCCGCGATATCGATCGGAGCGTCCGGACTTGCGGCAAAGCCGCCGAAAGCGTTCGTCAGCCCCTGCGACATCGAAGGCGCCGCCAGGCACAGCGCGACACCGATGGCGAGTGCCGAGGTTATGGCCGCGCGGCCCGTGAAGCTGAAGATGAAACGCGGCATCGTCATTCAGTCTGCGGGGCCGCTGCGGACGCGGCGTTGGGCGATTGGGGTTGCTTGAACAGCGTGACCCGGACGTCGCCGACGAAGCTGACGGTACGCGCCTCGGTGTTGATCGCTATTGATGCGCTGTCGATCGTGCCGTTTGGCATCTGGATGTTGACCGGATCGCCGGAGACGATGGTGTTGGTCTTGATGTCGATGTTGGCCGTGCTCAGTTGCGCGTCCATTCCATTGTCGGCAACGATACGGATGTTGCCCGCGAGCTGCATGCGATCGGCCTTTGTTTCGAAGCGGCCGTTGTCGGCGACGAGATGGACCCACTGATTGCCCGGTCTGGCGACACGCGCATCAACAGCGTCCAGGTTGATGATGTCCGGTGCGTCGGCGTCCTGCACACCTGACTTTGCCTGAACGACATAGCGTCCATTATCCTGTGTCACGCCTTCAAGGCGCGGTGTGACCATGCGCAAGGCGTCTTGCGTCAACTCGATCCGTTCGACGCTCGCCGTCGCATCACCGATATCGACAGAGAATTTCGCGTTGACGGCGTAGAGACCGAACGTGCCGACCGCCACGACTGGAAACACGACGCGCAACACGCGCACCAACGCCGTGTGGCGGCGCGCTGCGCGGTACGCTTTGGCGCGATCCTCGAGGCGCGGGAGTGGCAGACCGTGGCCGCGGCGCGCAGGCGCGTCGGCACGCGCGTGGCGTGGCGCAGCGCTTTGCAGGCGCAAACCGTTCGGGTCCGTTACGGCCATGACTGAGTGATGCCCTTCGCGCGGTCCTGCTGTCTAGGCGACCTTTGGGGTGTCACACGGAAAAAGGGGCAGAATTTGAGCGCGGTTGGCCCTCGGTGGTATGCACCGGAGGCCCCGGTCCTCACGAATGCGCGAAGATGTCCGCGTCCGGCCAGCCGGCGAGATCGAGGCGCGCCCGGGTTGGCAGGAATGTGAAGCAGGCCTCGGCGAACTCCGTCCGCTCCTCGCGTGCGAGACGCGTGTCCAATGCGTCGCGCAGTGCGTGAAGATGCAGCACATCCGCGGCGGCGTAGCGGATCTGGTCGTCGGTCAGCGCATCGGCGGCCCAGTCGGAACTTTGCTGTTCCTTGCTGAGCTGGACCCCCAGCAGTTCGCCGCACAGGTCTTTCAGGCCATGGCGATCAGTGTAGGTGCGCGTGAGGCGGGAGGCGATCTTCGTGCAATAGACCGGCGTCGCCATGATGCCGAGATGGTGGAAGAGCGCTGCGAGATCGAACCGCGCGTAGTGAAAGATCTTCGTCACGGCCTGATCGCCCAGCAGTTTGACGAGGTTTGGCGCGTCGCGCTGCTCTTTGGCGATCTGCACCAGATGAGCGTCGCCGTCGCCCGCTGAGAGTTGCACAAGGCAAAGCCTGTCGCGATGCGGATTGAGGCCGAGTGTCTCGCTGTCCACGGCGACGCTGTCGCCAAAGTCCAGCCCGGCCGGCAGATCGCCGTGGTGCAGATGGTTTGTCATGAAAGAGTGCGCCTTGCGAACGGACCGGCGTGCGCCGCATCGGCGAAGCTGCGTCGCTGTTCGCGTGCGGGACGGGAAAAGCTGGTGCCCAGGAGAAGACTCGAACTTCCACGACCTTGCGGCCACTGGCACCTGAAGCCAGCGCGTCTACCAATTCCGCCACCTGGGCAGGGCGAGCGGGAGATAGCGCGTTCCGCCGGTGGTGTACAGCCCGCATCGATGGTGCACTCGACCCCAGTGGTTCCGCTGCGGACTGCGTCGCTGCGCGATCTTTCACTTGGGGCAGGCTGACGCTAAGTGCATGGCGTTAGCGCGCCGCGTTGCGGACAATCAGGAGGCTGAGGCCATGAGCAAACTGGTCACGTTGTTCGGCGGTGCCGGATTCATCGGGCGGCATACGGTGCGCGCGTTTGCGCAAAAGGGCTATCGCGTGCGTGTCGCGGTGCGTCGGCCGGATCTTGCGGGTCATCTCCAGCCGATGGGGGCGGTCGGGCAAATCCATGCGGTGCAGGCGAACATCCGCTATCCAAAGTCTGTCGAGGCTGCCGTCGACGGCGCGGATATCGTCGTCAATCTCGTCGCGGTGTTGCAGAGCCGGGGCAAACAGTCGTTCGACAACCTGCATGTTGAGGGCGCAAAGACGGTTGCGACTGCGGCGAAGGCTGCCGGGGCGCAGAGTTTCGTCCAGATCTCGGGGCTTGGTGCATCGGAGACCAGCGCATCGGACTACGCGCGCACCAAAGCGGTTGGCGAGCGCGCTGTGCTTCAGGCGTTTCCGGATGCGATTATTCTCCGTCCGTCCGTCGTTTTCGGTCCAGAGGATGATTTTTTCAACCGGTTTGCCGGAATGGCGCGCCTCGCGCCGGTGCTGCCGCTGGTTGGTGGCGGTGCGACGAAGTTTCAGCCCGTGTATGTCGGCGACGTGGCTGATGCGATCGTGAACGCGGCTGAAGGCGTTGGTACACCGGGCATGACGTACGAGCTTGGCGGGCCCGAGGTTCTCAGCTTCCGCGCGTGCATTGACCGGGTGCAGCAATATACCGGTCGCGATCGGGCGTACGTTTCGCTCCCGTTCTGGGCAGCGAAAATCCAGGCGCGGCTGATGTCTATCCTGCCAAATCCGCCGCTGACGCCGGATCAGGTGCGTCTCCTCAAGACCGACTCTATCGTCTCTGACACGGCGCAGGATGAGGGGCGGACACTCGCTGCGCTCGGGATCGATGCGCCGCGGTTTGTCGATGCAATCGTCCCGCAATACTTGGAGCGTTTTAGCGCCAAGGGGCAGTACACGCATTACCGCAGTTCGTGAACGCCCCGATCGCCGCGAGGCGTGGCTGTCGCGGTCACGCGTTTGTGTCTTCGATGAAGTGTCGCTAGGCTCCGTTGCAGGTTCTGCCGATGAGGACCGCAAACAACGGAGTATGCGATGACGATCAAAAAAACTCTCCTCGCTGCAACATTCATGGGCGCGATGGCGCTGGCGAGTGTAGCCGAGGCCCAGCAGCCGACGTTCTTCCGCATTGGTACAGGCGGTGCTGGTGGAACTTACTTCCCGATTGGCGGGACGATTGCCAACGGTATCTCGGCGCCTCCTGGCGCGCGGCCCTGCGACAAGGGTGGCCAGTGCGGTGTGCCTGGTCTGATCGCGATTGCGCAGTCCACCACTGCGTCGGTGTTCAACAATGCCGCCGTGCAGAACGGCGAGCTTGAGGCTGGCCTTGCCGCTGCCGACGTCACGCGCTCGATGTTCCTCGGGGAAGGCAAGTTCAAGGGCAAGCCGCATCCCAAGCTGCGCATCATCGCAAATCTCTATCCGGAAGATCTGCACCTCGTGATGCCGAAGGGCGCGACGATCAAGAATCTCGGCGACCTCAAGGGGAAACGGGTTGGTATCGCGCAGGCCGGCTCGGGGACCCAGGTCGCTGTGCTCCAGATGCTCGAGGCGTGGGGCATCACCCGCGACAACATCGACGAAGCGGAGCTTAACAACAGCCAGAGTGCCGAGCGCTTGGCTGACGGACAGCTGGATGCGTATTTCTATGCCGCAGGTTGGCCGGTCGCTGCGATGGTCCAGCTCTCGAACACCAAAGGCATGGCGCTGCATTCGTTCAGCGATGCGGATCTGAAAAAGATCAACGGCATCATCCCTGCCTATATCCCGTCCAAGATTCCGGGCGGTGTTTATGCGGGCGTCGACGGCGATGTGAAAACGCCGGCGGTGAGCGCATTGCTGGTGGTCTCATCCGACCAGTCGGACGAGCTGATCTACGGCATCACAAAAGCGCTGTGGAACAAGAACACCCGCAAGCTGCTCGACAATGGTCATGCGAAAGGCAAGCAGATCACGGCCGAGACGTCGCTCGACGGCGTTGCTGCACTTGGTGTGCCGCTGCATCCGGGCGCGGAGAAATTCTACAAGGAAGCCGGGCTGCTGAAGTAGGCCGTGCTTCGATGGCGCTTCGCCTGCCATGTCATGCGACGCGCCATGCACATTGCGGGCGGCATCCGTTAGAGCGGATGTCGCCCGTTTGTTTTCTGACGCTAAACTTTTTCTCCGTGCACATGTGCCACGCTCAGCTTGAGGCCCGACCATGAGTCAAACCACTGCAGAAGCTCATGAGCTGAGCGCTGAAGAGCTGGCGGCGATTGAAGAGAAGTATGACGAGGGCACGGCAACGCGCGCCGTGGGGCCGCGCGTCGGGATTTTTCTCAGGGCGGTCGCCATCGCGTTTGCGCTCTATCACTACATCACGGCCGGGTTCGGTCTGCCGGTCGATCACTGGCATATGGGCATTCACCTGTCCGGGTTGTTCGTGCTGATTTATGCGCTGTTCCCGCTGTTCAAGACAGCGGGTGCGTTCGAGATGAAACCGGGTGGACTGCGCATCGGCAATGTGCCGCTCTACGACATCCTCGCGATGATCCTCGGGATCGCGTCGGCGGTCTATCTCGGGCTCGCGTGGCGCGGCATTCCGATGCTCGGGATCGAGGAGCAGACGTTCCGCATGGGCAATCCGAACGCCTATGACATGGTGTTCGGCGTTATCATTATTCTCCTCACGCTTGATATTGCGAGGCGCACGCTTGGGTGGGTGCTGCCGCTCATCATCTGCGTGTTTATCTCCTATGCTCTTTTCGGTCCCTACTTCCCCGGTATCCTGCAACATCCGGGCGTCAAGTTCCGCACCTTTGTCTCCAGCATGTATTTTCCGCAGGAGGGGATCTATGGCGTCACGCTGTGGGTGGTCTCGACAATTGTTTTTCATTTCGTGCTGTTCGGCGTCATTGCGCAGCGAACGGGCCTCGGCCAGCTGTTCATTGACAACGCGACCATTCTTGCCGGGCGCTACACCGGCGGGCCCGCGAAGGTCTCGGTGGTTTCCTCGGCGTTTTTTGGCACAATCTCGGGTTCGTCGGTTGCCAACACGGTCTCTACGGGCGCGCTTACGATCCCGAATATGAAACGGCTCGGTTATCCCGGTCACTTTGCCGGCGGTGTTGAGGCGGCATCTTCGGCTGGAGGGCAGATAACGCCGCCGATCATGGGGGCCGCCGCCTTCATCATGGCCGAGTTTCTTGAGTTGCCGTACACGACGATCGTGATCGCGGCGATCTTCCCGGCGATGCTGCACTATGTCGGGGTTTTTGCCGTTGTCCATCTGATGGCGCGGCGCCTCAATCTCCAGGGGCTTTCGGAGGAATTGCTGCCGAAGTTTGCGGCGGTCTGGCGCGAGGGGTGGGCCAACATCATTCCGCTCATTGGCCTGCTGGTTGTGCTGTTCTCCGGCTATACGCCGTTCATGTCGGCGTTCTGCGGCATCTCGCTTTCGGTGATTGTCGGCATGGCGCGGCTCGACAAGCCGCTGACACTGGCGCTGCCCGCCGCGTTTATCGCGTTCGTGGTCTGGAAGTATTCCAATGGCGGGTTCGAGCTGGGGATGACGGCCTTGCTTTGTCTAGGCTCGATTGTCGGGATCGCCAATCCGCAGAAGCGCGTGACCGTGCCGGAGATGGCGGAGACGCTGGAGCTTGGTGTCAAATATGCGCTGGCGGTCGGAGCTGCCGCTGCGGCTGTCGGGATCGTGGTTGGTGTCATCAATACGACGGGTGTCGGGTTCCGCATCGGCTTCATGGTCACCCAGAGTGCGGGCACCATGGCGTCCGCGCTGCATGACATCATCACCTTCGGTGCGCTGGAATTGTTCTCCGTCGCCGATCTGCAGCTGTTCCTGTCGCTTGTGCTGATTGCGGTGGCCTGCATCCTGATGGGAGCGGGCATCCCGACGACGGCGCTCTACATCATGCTGGTCTCTGTTGCGCAGCCGGCGTTGGCTCAGCTCGGTATTCCGCCGATCGCATCGCATATGTTCGTGCTGTACTACGGGGTGGTCGCGGAGATCACGCCGCCGGTGTGCACGTCAGCATATGCGGCTGCGGCGATTGCGAACTCCAATCCGTTCCGCACTGGCATATCGGCGTTCACGCTTGGGCTCGGCAAGGTGGTGGCGCCCATGGCGTTCGTCTACGCGCCTGTCCTGCTGTTCGTCTCTTCGACCGGGTTCGATCTCACCGAGTTCAGCTATACGGCGGCCAGCTGTATCGCCGGCGTGATTTTCCTCTCCGCCGCGGTGGTCGGCTTCTTCTACGCGCCGATGGGGGCGAGCCAGCGCATCCTGCTCGCGCTCTCGGGGGTGATCATGATCGCGCCGAGTTGGGAAGCGGATCTCGTTGCGCTTGCTGTTGCGGCCCCCGCCCTCGTCATACAGGCGATGGCGCGGCGGGATCGGCGTTCCGATCCGCCGCTGCAACCGGCTCAGTAGGGGCGCTTTGGAGAATGCGCACGGGGCCTCGGATCACTGATCTGACGCGGGCCCATCAAGGCTCTCGGAGCCGACGAT
>JBCAXC010000073.1:0-8652 GCA_038534255.1 Pseudomonadota bacterium | reverse complement strand
TCTGGCGGAGGCGGATGAGGCGGTCTCTGTGACCGATGAGATTACCGCGCTTGAGGCCAAGGCGCGCAAGGCGCTCGAGACAACCTATTCCAAGCTCACGCCGTGGCAGAAGACTCGGGTCGCGCGACATGAAGAGCGCCCGCACTTCAGCGACTATGTCTCTGCGCTGTTTGAGGATTTCACGCCGCTCGCCGGGGATCGCTACTTCGCCGAAGATTGCGCGATCCAAGGCGGGCCGACGCGGTTTCGTGGGCGCTCAGTCATGGTGATCGGCCATGAAAAGGGCTCCGACACGAAAACCCGTGTGAAACACAATTTCGGGATGGCGCGGCCGGAAGGCTATCGCAAATCCGTCCGCTTGATGGAGATGGCGGAGAAGTTCGGACTGCCGGTCATTACGCTGGTCGACACGGCGGGCGCCTATCCCGGTATCGGCGCGGAAGAGCGCGGGCAATCCGAAGCCATCGCGCGGTCAACGGACTGCTGTCTCGGGCTCACGGTTCCAGTCATCGCGCTCGTCATAGGCGAAGGTGGCTCAGGCGGAGCTGTCGCCATTGCCACAGCGAACAAGGTCCTGATGCTGGAGCATGCGATCTACACCGTCGCGTCACCGGAGGCGGCGGCCTCGATCCTCTGGCGCGACAGTGATCGCGCGATCGATGCAGCGACCAACATGAAAATCACGGCGCAGGATCTGCTGACGCTCGGTGTCATTGATGCCGTGGTGTCGGAGCCGATCGGCGGTGCGCACCGCGCACCGCTGGATGCGATGCGCGACGCCGGCGACAGGATCGAGGACATGCTGGCGCTCTTTGACGGGATGACCGGCGACGAGATCCGCGATCAGCGCCACGAAAAATTCATGGCGATCGGGCGATCCTTATAGTCTCCACGAGCACTTTCCACGCCTGTTTCCGCCCTGCTCTCGCCCAGCTCGGATGATCTCGACACCGTGAATGCGATCTGCCCACAGCGCAAACGATGTGCATTGGTCAGCCCGCGTTAACGCGATATTTACCTTCGCGTCGTGATTCTCGCACAGCTCAGTTGTGCGTATCGGGAGCTGCCGCCTCGCGGCGGTGGGGCAGACATGACGGCCAGACAGAATGCGACCGGACGTGCTCTTCGCCGATGGCGGCTCTCGCATGGCGCTGCGGCCTGCGTCGCCAGCGCGCTACTCCTTGCCGGGTGCGCGCAGGGTATCCCGCCACACATGAAGCCGGTGCCGAAAGAGGCGATGCGGCTGATGGCCAAGAAAGACATGCGCCAGTCCGACCCGATTTTTATCCGCATCTTCAAAAAGGAAGCGGAACTCGAGGTCTGGAAGCAGCGCGCGGACGGCCGCTTTCATCACTTCAAGACCTACCCGATCTGCAACTACTCCGGTGCGTTGGGCCCAAAACTCAAACAGGGAGACAGGCAGAGCCCGGAAGGATTTTATACCGTTGGGCGCGGTCAGCTGAATCCGAACAGCAAGTATCACCTTGCATTCAATCTTGGGTTCCCCAACCGGTTCGACAAATCGCACGGATATACCGGCAACTACCTGATGGTGCACGGCGACTGCACGTCAGCGGGGTGTTATGCGATGACCGATGCGCTGATCGAGGAGCTCTATGCGCTCGTGCGTGATGCGCTTGGCGGAGGGCAGAAACAGTTTCATGTCCATGCCTTTCCGTTCCGCATGACGGATGAAAATTTCCAGAAGTACCGCAATCATCGCTGGGCGGGTTTCTGGGCGCAACTCAAGCCGGGGTACGAGCACTTCGAGCTGACCCGCCAAGTGCCGAAAGTCGATGTTTGTGCGCGGCGCTATCTGGTGAACGCAAAGTTCCGCGGTGGTTCCCGCAAGCTGAAAGCCGATGGCGCATGCCCGCCCTACACGAAGATCAAACCGGAGCTTTGGGCCGGCATCGGCGGTGGGCATGACCGTGATGGCCTGACGTCCGCCTTCGAGACGGTGACGACGCGGGGCATTGGCGCGCAGAGCTTGCGGCCTCGCGCAAGGCGCCCGGAACGCAGCGCGGTGTTGGGTGGTCAGCGCGGCGAATAGCACATCCGTGAGCCAGCATCAGCGGTGGATTGTGCCCGAGTTTGTTGCTGTTGAAGGTTTATCCTCTCTTTTTCGAGCGCTCTCTTCTCGCGAGGCTGTCGACCAGAAAGTCGATCGTGGCGCGCACCTTGGCGGGTGGGTTTCGATCAGCCGGGTAGCCGGCGAAGACGCCATTGAGATTCAATGGTGGTTGCTCGAATTGCAGGGGTATCAATGATCCGTTCTGCAAAGCTTCGCGGACGAGAAATTCAGGCTGATAGATGATGCCCTCGCCAGCGATGGCGGCCGTGACCAGCACATCTCCGTTGTTGGCCAAAAGTGTTCCGGAGATTTTCACAGATGTTTTGCCCTTGGCTCCGAAGGACCACGTCTTGCTGCCTGCGGTCCGAGACAGAGTGTAACCGAGGCAGTTGTGGTGTTGCAGGTCGGCGATCGTCTTCGGTGTGCCTTTTTTCTCCAGATATGCGGGCGCTGCACAGACGTGCATCGGGCAGTCGACCAGCTTTCGCACGATCATCGTGGTGTCTGCGAGGGTGCCAATCCGAATGACTAGATCCCAGCCTTCCTCGACCAGATTGACGTGACGGTCATTGAGGCCGAGCTCGACCGTGAGATTGGGGTGGCGTGCGGACAGTGCGGGGATCAACGGTGCGAGTTCGCGGTGGCCATAGGAGACGGGCGCACTGACGCGCAGATGCCCCTCCACATGCTGCGCCTGACGCGCCGCTTCAGCATCGGCTTGCGCGAGTTGTTCAAGCAGTGGCTCGATGGCGCGGAGATAATTAACTCCGGCTTCGGTCAGGGACACCCGGCGTGTCGTGCGGTAAAGGAGCCTTGTTGCAAGGCGAGCTTCAAGGGCGGCCATGTGTTTGGTGGCCATTGTCTGCGACATTGAGAGTGCACGGGCGGCGGCAGATAAGCTCCCAAGCGCTGCGACCCTTGAGAAGACCTCCATGCTTGTGATGCGATCAGCCACTCGGCGAACCTTGCTCCGTGAAACACTCCGTGCTCTGAGCGCATATCACACTCATGGTGTGAGATACTATCCAATTTTGCAGGATTATCAAACCTGCGTCCCTCTCGCATCTTCGTGGACAGCACAGACACGAGGAGTTTTCAGATGACCAACGAACAGATGACATCGGTTGCCGCGCTCATTCTGCGCGTCGCGCTTGGGCTCATGCTTCTTGCCCATGGCCTTTTGCTGAAGGTCTTGACCTTCGGCGTGGCGGGAACAGCCGGATACTTTGAAAGCATCGGATATCCTGCTGCGTTGGCCTACATCGTGATTGCCGCCGAAATCCTTGGCGGGTTGGCGCTTATCCTTGGCATTGGCACGCGGATCGTTTCGCTGGCGCTCGTGCCGCTGATGGTCGGGGCCACGTTGCAACATGTCGGCAATGGCTGGCTGTTCTCTGCCGCCAACGGCGGATGGGAGTTCCCGGCGTTCTGGACGGTCGCCCTGATCGTCCAGGCGTTGCTTGGGCCCGGGACGCTTGCCCTCCGCCTGGGAACGAGTGCAGGCGCGCTGCAGACTACAAGGGCGTGAGGCGCTTCGGGACCTGTCAGGAGATGGGTCCCGACGTTGCTGCCAATCCTGGAGGGTGAAAAATGACTGATCTCACGTTCAAGACCATTGAAGTTGATCGGACACCGCGACCGATCGATCCGAAAACGCGGATCGGTCACGTACACCTGAAAGTTGCCGACCTTGATCGGGCGCTGGCATTTTACTGCGGTGTTCTTGGGTTTCACATGATGCAACGCTACGGGCGCGATGCGGCATTTCTCTCCGCAGGTGGGTATCACCACGATCTGGCGATCAACACGTGGGAGAGCCTTGGAGGGCCTGCGCCGGCACCCGGAACCACCGGGCTCTTTCACCACGCGATCCTCTATCCGTCCCGTGCCGCACTGGCTGATGCGCTCGCTCGGCTCGAGGCGGCGGGTATCGCACTCGATGGCGCAAGTGATCATGGTGTCAGCGAAGCGCTCTATCTGCGTGATCCGGACGGGAACGGCGTTGAACTCTACCGCGATCGATCTCCAGACGATTGGCCGCGCGATGATGCCGGGCATCTTGCGATGTTCACACGGCCGCTGGACCTTGATGCATTGCGGGCCTGTGCGTCGAGCTGAACGCAGCCAGCAAAAAGCGGGCGAGGATTTTCATCCCCGCCCGCTTTTCCATCTTTCCTGAATGCTGTTTTGCCTCGCTCAGCCCTCATCCCAGTTCACGACGAACTCGATGCGGCGGTTGGCGCGGCGGCCGCTTGCGGTGGCGTTCGATGCGATGGGTCGTTCTTCACCGAAGCCGATGGCGCGGACACGTGAGCCCGGGACGTCATTGCGCTGCAGGAAGCGGACGACAGACAGCGCGCGGCGCTCGCTCAGGCGCTGATTGCTTGCGCGTGAGCCATCACTGTCGGTGTGACCGGCGATGTCGATCGAGGTGCCGGGGCAACGGCTTGCAACGAACGACAGTTTTTCGAGGAGATCAAAGCTGTCTTCTTCGATCTGTGCACTGGCGACCGCGAAGTTGATCGTGTTGTCGGCCAGCAGATCCTCGAAATAGTCCTGACAGTCATCGGCATAGATCCGTTCCTGACGGCGCAGGAGGTTGATGTCGAAGCGGCGACGGATGCGCGGTTCGGTGAAGAAACCGCGTTCTGGCGCGACACACGAGCCAACCTGACGACGGCTGCGAACCTCGCCAAAGCGGTTGATGCGCAGTGCAAACTCGTTGCGATTGCGACAGGCACGCGCCGCATAGCCGGGCAGCTCACGATCGGTAAAGCGTATCCGGTAGTACCGGCGCGCTTTGAGGAGATCGCGGATTTCCGGCAAAGAGACGCGCTCCGCACGATCGTCAGACCGGCATCGCCCGCGACGCCGACGATCGGTGATCTGCCCGAAACGATTGATGGTCAGCTCGAAACGGCGATCCCGCTTGCAGGCCTCGGCCTGATAGCGCGGCAGGCTGCGATCCGTGAAGCGGATCCGGTTGAACCCGCGCGCGCGCAGGACACGGCGCACGTCGCGCGGCTTGAGCGACGCCTGCTGGATGGGCTCGGCTCCGCGACAGCGGCCAATGCGCTGACGGAAGCGGATGTTGCCGCGACGGTTCAGCTCAATGCGGAAGCGATTGCCGCGGCGGCAGGCCTCGGCGACGTAGCGCGGCAGGCTTCGATCCGTGAACCGGATTGCACTCCAGCCGTTGCGGCGCAGACGATCGCGAATGTCGCTGAGGGCTGCGGTCTGTCCACCTCCGGCGTTATCCGCATTGCAGCGACCGATCCGGCTGCGATCGCGGATTTGGCCACGACGGTTGATCACAAGGCGGAATTTTCGTCCGCGCTGGCAGGCTTCGGCGACGTAGCGCGGAAGCTGACGGTCCGTGAACCGAATATTGCGATAACCGCTGTTGCGGAGACTGTCGCGGATCTGAGCAAGCGGGCGGCCCGGCGTGCCCGTGTTGCTGTCATTGTCGGCGACGGTTTCGCAGCGACCGATCCTGCTGCGATCACGCACCTGGCCACGACGATTGATCACAAGGCGGAATTTTCGTCCGCGCTGGCAGGCTTCAGCGACGTAGCGCGGAAGTGTGCGATCCGTGAACCGAATTTTGCGATAACCGTCACTGCGCAGGCGTGTGCGGACATCGTTCAGTGACACGGCTCGAGGTGCATCGTCGACACGCCCCGATCCCGCAGAGGCTCCGCTACAACGGCCGAGCTTCAGGCGTTGAGTAAATTGCCCGCGCCGGTTGACCATGAGGCGAAAACGATCGGCACCGCGGCAGGCCTGGACCACGTACTGGTCAGGAAACCGGTCGTTCGTATCAACGGTGATTTTGCTCCAGCCGTCGCGCTGCAATCGGCGGCGAAGCTGTGCCGAGGAGATCGCTGCTTGCGCGATCACGATGGTGCCGGGGACGCGATCCAGCGTGGGTGTTGCCGGAACCGGCCTCTGCGTCGCGGATGAAGCGGCGGATGATCCAAATGCAACGGCGGCGGCGGCAAGTCCCACGCAGGCCGATGCTGCGCGCCATCGGGGCCGATGTTGCGAACGAGTGGTTTGGCGGTTGGCCGCTTTCGGCGCAGCCTTTGCGGAGACCGCCTCGGGGGGAAGAGACACGATAGAACCTCGCTTGGTAATCTTTTTCCGCGCACGTCGGTTGTTCGCCCGTCGTGGCGCAGCTCTCATGCTATCCTAGCGCGAAAGTGGGCGAGTGTTGGATTTATGTTGCGTTGGATGCGGCGCGAAGTCTGCTCGTCACGATATCGGAGATTGTCTCGCCTTGCTGACGCGTCGAGAACTTATTGCTGGTTTCGGTGGCGCGGTCGTGGGGACCGGTACGACGTGGGCGGCACGGGCGAGCAGTGGGGTTCTCAATTCAGGCATGGTGCGCGAATTGGTGATCGATGACGGGACGGCAGTTGTCGGTACGGTGGGCCATGGGCGACCCTGGCAGCTTGTGACCGATCAGGTGATGGGTGGGGTCTCGCGCGGCACGCTCGAACGTGACGTCGTCGATGCGCGCCCGGCTCTGCGGATGCGCGGGCCGGTGAGGCTCGAGAATAACGGCGGCTTCATCCAGATGGCGCTGGATCTCGCACGTGACAGCGAGAGTTTTGACGCGCGTGGATACGCCGGGATCGCACTCGATGTCCGGGGAAACGGCGAGACATACAACGTTCATCTGCGCACGCATGATCTGACGCGGCCGTGGCAATCCTATCGCCAGACGTTTGTCGCGCCTGCGGCCTGGACCACGCACCAGTTGGCGTTCGACGATTTCGCGCCGCACCGCACCGAGACCGCGCTCGATCTTGCGCGGCTTCGGCGGATCGGGCTCGTCGCGATCGGCCGCGCGTTCGAAGCAGACCTCGCGCTTGGCGGGATCCGCTTCTACTCGTAGCCTCGCGATGCGGAGGCGTCGGGGCGCTTAAGCGTCAGCCGCCAGATCACGCCGACGGCTGGTTCTCTTCGACTTCTTCCACCGTGCGCAGGCCCGGCTTTTGCGCTGTGACGAGCACGGCCATGTTCCCTGGCAGGTGTTCGTTGTTCATCATACGGGTGTGCGCCTGCGGGATCTGATCCCACGCGAACACCTCCGACATGCACGGATCAATCCGGCGCTCGATGACCAGACGGTTCGCTTCGCTGGCCTGTTTGAGGTGGGCGAAGTGCGAGCCTTGCACGCGCTTCTGGTGCATCCAGACATAGCGTGCGTCCATCGTCAGCTTGTAGCCCGTCGTTCCGGCGCAGATGACGACCATGCCGCCGCGTTTGCAGACGAACGTCGAGATCGGGAAGGTGGCCTGGCCGGGATGCTCGAAGACGCAGTCGACGTTCACGCCCTTGCCGGTGATGTCCCAGATCGCCTTGCCGAATTTGCGCGCTTCCTTGAACCAGGTCGCGTACTCGTCCGAGCCGACTTCCGGCAATTCGCCCCAGCAATCAAAATCCTTGCGATTGATCACGCCTTTGGCGCCGAGCTGCATCACGAAATCGCGCTTGTCTTCACCGGAGATCACGCCGATTGCATTGGCACCGGCCGTTGCACAAAGCTGCACGGCGAAAGACCCGAGCCCACCGGACGCGCCCCAGACGAGCACGTTGTGCCCCGGGCGCAGAACATGCGGGCGATGGCCGAACAGCATGCGGTAGGCCGTTGCGAGTGTGAGCGTGTAGCAGGCTGCCTCTTCCCACGTCAGATGTTTGGGGCGCGGCATGAGCTGCTGGGCCTGCGCGCGGCAGAATTGGGCGAATGACCCATCGGGTGTCTCGTAGCCCCAGATCCGCTGCGTCTGCGAGAACATCGGATCGCCGCCGTTGCACTCTTCGTCGTCGCCATCGTCCTGGTTGCAGTGGATGACGACTTCGTCACCGACCTTCCAATTCTTCACCTTGCGGCCCACGGCGTAGACGATGCCGGACGCGTCGGAGCCGGCGATGTGATAGGGGCTCGAGTGGCCGTCGAGGGTCGATATCGGTTGGCCGAGCGAGGCCCAGACGCCATTGTAGTTCACGCCTGCCGCCATCACGAGCACCAGGACTTCGTGGCTGTCGAGCTCCCACGTCGGGACGACCTCGACCTGCATTGCGCTTTCCGGTTCGCTGTGACGCTCCTTGCGAATGCACCACGCGTACATGTTTTTCGGGACGTGGCCGAGCGGAGGGACTTCGCCAATCTCGTAAAGATCTTTCCCGCCTTTGGCCGGAGCGTCGGATGCAGCGGTTGCGGTGCTCATGGCGTTCGTCCTTGTTTCTGCGTGGCGGCTGCGCGGCAACAGCGGCCGCAGGCGCGACAGACTTGCCGCACCCCCTCTCATGGCGCAGGCTTAGGCCCGGCAGATTTCTATTGCAATGCAACATCCGAAGGCGCGGTCGGGGGAGATGTCGCAGGGCCCGTTGCACCAGCTTTGGTGGAGTATAGGCATTTGGCCGTGTCGCGCGCAGCGCAGGAGGGTTCCCGTAGCAAGGTCTTAACGCTTTGTTTCGGGTTTGAGCGATAACACCAACCAACGGATGCATCTTCGGCGCGTCATTCTGCCATGTACTATTTGTTCAGCCTGCTCGGCGGCATGCTCGGG
>JBCAXC010000072.1:0-8687 GCA_038534255.1 Pseudomonadota bacterium | reverse complement strand
GACGGAACGCCTCGATGATCGCTTCTGCGCCTTCGACGGCTTTCACTTCCGGCTTTTCAAGTTCGGGCAACTGATCGATCGCCCGCACGACGCCGCGCAAGGCGGTCTGCAGTTCGGGATCGGGGCAGGAGAACGTGCCACCACGACCGTTGTCGAATACGGACTTTGTACTGCGATCAGCAAAGTCGGTGCGGAACTGGCGCAGCTGCGGATCGGTGCGGAACGCGTTGAAGCGCGTCACCGAGTTGTCGAGCTTGCGGCCAAGGTCTTTCAGGAAAACGTTTCGCGTGCCGGTCTTCGCGTCGAACGTTGTCGCGTCGCGGTTCACAATTTTTTCGAGATCGGCATTCAGGGTCTTGATGTCCGCGCTGACGTTTTCCGTGCGACCGCCGATGAATTTCTGGGCGAAGCCGAAACGTGAGGCGTCGGCATCGCGCAGGCGGCGTCTGGGGCCATCACCCGGACGGCTGGCCGGGCAGGATTTGCCTTTCTCCCGCTCATCGATCGCTTTTTGCGCCGAGATCGTCGTCAGCTGGGCGAGCGTTGCGTTCAACTGTTCGAGACGGGTCTGTGCGGCAAGCAGTGCGGTCTGCACCTGAGTGACCGCGGATTCGGCAGACCGCGTGGCCTCCGACCGGCTCTCCAGAAACTTCCAGTAGAACCCGAAGCCGAAGCCGATCGAGATCAGGCTGAGGAATAAATATCCGCCAACGAACAGCAGGCGCACGACAGGCTGAAGCCGATCGAACAACTGATCGAGTAGCCAGATGATCATGAGCATCAGCATCGCAACGGCGAAGCCGATGGCGCACTTATAGAGCAGGCCGATCTCACCCATGTTCGCCTGGATAAGCTCAAGCATCCCGGTATAGGTGGAGATCCACGACAGGGCGCCGAGGCCCGTCAGCAGAAGGACTTTTTTCCAGTCCGTTGGCGGCGGTGCGGGCTTTTCCCACTCGCTGCCAAATCCATCCGCTGCCGCGAACCCGAGGTGCCCAAGCGGGAGTGGCGTACGCTCTTTCGGTGTCGACGCGCGGGCTGCGCGGGCCGCCTTGCGTTTCGATGAAAACATAATCAACCGGGTGCCCTTGCGGGGCGACCACGGGAACGAACACATGCGAGGCAAATGTCAGGTATGGCGCGCCCCTGCGTCAGGGCTTCAGCGCCGTTTGCCTCGGTCCTCCCTTCAGCCTCTCGGCTGGCCGCCCTTGTTGCTACGAAAAACCATGATGCCCCCCGGCGTTGATCCGGGGCCCGTCATGGGCGGCCAATCCGGCGTCAGTTGGGAGGAACCGGGGCATGAATCGGGCACGGGAAGGCACCGGGCCAAGGCTTCGTTGATGAGGCGCGTCACGCGATGCCACGTTGAAAGTTCACGTGTTTTACCGGTGCGACTTGCGTTGACGCGCGATGAGGTCCAAGCTTGCGGCGTGCTGACGCACTTTTCTCGGTTCCCCTTTGGCGCGTTGGCACAAGCTGATGCATCCAAGGGAGGAAAACTTGGCAACCGTAGATGACCCTGAGGTCAGGAGCGCTGGCGACCCCGGCGATATCCAGACCGAGTACGAGATGGGGAGCGACAACATTCGCCCCTTCGGTCTCGACATTCACAACCCTGTCTTTCTAATCTCGGCGACAGTGATCGTGCTGTTCGTCGTGGTCTCGCTATCATTCCAGCAACAGAGTGCAGAGTTCTTCGGATGGCTTCGGCCAACCCTGACGAAACAGTTCGACTGGTTCCTCGTCGGATCGGTGAACATTATCACGCTGTTCTGTCTGGCGCTCGTCGTCTTGCCGGTCGGCTCCGTGCGGATCGGGGGCAAGGACGCGACACCCGACTATTCCTATCCCGGCTGGATCGCGATGATGTTCGCGGCGGGGATCGGAATTGGGCTGCTGTTCTTCGGCGTGCTCGAACCGGTCTATTACAATTTTGCTGAAAACGGCGGCGCGAGACCACTCGGGATCGACATCACCCAGCCGGGCAATGAGTACATCGGCGTCGTGGGCACGATCCATCACTGGGGTCTTGAAGGCTGGGCGGTCTATGCGCTGGTCGGGCTGACGCTAGCGATCTTCTGCTACAACAAAGGGCTGCCGCTCACGCTGCGCTCCGCGTTCTATCCGATCCTCGGCGAGCGCATCTGGGGCTGGCCGGGGCACATGATCGATATCCTCGCCGTTTTCGCGACGCTCTTCGGTCTGACGACATCGCTGGGGCTGGGCGCCCAGCAGGTCGCCGCAGGTCTCAACGAGGTCTTCGGGATCGCGCCATCCAACACAGTCACCGTGCTTTTGATCATCGGGATCACCGCGGTCGCACTCGTTTCGGTGGTCGCCGGGATGGACAAGGGCGTCAAGCGGCTCTCCGAGATCAACATGGTGATGGCCGTTGCGCTCTTCATCTTCGTGATCATCATGACCGGCGTGGTCGATGCGGCCACCCGATACTTCGATGTGATGGTGCAGTACGTGACGCTGCTCCCGGCGCTCTCCAATCCGTTCGGGCGTGAGGACACCTCGTTCTTCCACGGATGGACGACCTTCTACTGGGCGTGGTGGATCGCCTGGAGCCCGTTTGTCGGCATGTTCATCGCCCGGATTTCCAAAGGGCGGACCGTGCGCGAGTTCGTGCTCTGTGCGTTGATTGCACCGACGGCGGTATGTGCGCTCTGGATGTCGACATTCGGCGGGGCCGCGATCGACATGCTGAACGCGGGCGGTGCGGAAGGCGTAAAAGCGACCGTCATCGACGCGTACAAGCCGGAAGGCGCGCTGTTCGGGTTCCTCAAGGAACTGCCGCTCTACAGTATCGTCGCGCCGATCGCGCTTGTGCTGATCGTGGTGTTCTTTGTCACGTCTTCGGACAGCGGGTCGCTCGTGATCGATACGATCACGGCTGGCGGCAAGATGGACGCACCTGTCGTGCAGCGGGTGTTCTGGTGCACGCTTGAAGGGCTGGTGGCGATTGCGCTGCTGCTCGGTGGTGGGCTCGCGGCGCTGCAGGGCGCTGCGGTCTCAACCGGCATCCCGTTCACGCTTGTCGTGCTGACCATGTGCTACACGGTCTACAAGGCATTGCAGACGGAAGAGCGCTGACGCTCTAACTGGACGAATTGAAGGGGCGGCACCATCTGGCGCCGCCCCTTTTTTATTGCGTAAGCTCGCAGCGGATATGAGCGATCGACCCGAGGGGCGTGTACATGCGTGAGACACTCGACCTGCAGCGTTATCCGCTCGAGACGCCGAGCTCTCCGGCATACCGTGCCTTGGTTGAGGCCGGGCGCGCGGCCATCGCGGAGCGCGGGATTTTTAATCTCCATGCCTTGATCAAGCCGGATGCGCTCTCGCGATGCGTGGCCGAAGTGACAGCCGGGCTCGATGCTCACGCGTACACGCATTCCCAGGATCACAACATTTATTTCCGTACGTCGGTAGACGGACTGCACCCACATCACCCGGCGCTCAGAACTGCCAGAACGTCGAACCGAAAAATTTGTGCGGATCAGGTTCCGCATAGCATCGTCAACGCGATCTATCGCTGGCCGCCGCTCACCGCGTTCATAGCGGACGTGATGGACAAGCCTGCGCTCTACACGATGGATGACCCGCTCGCCTGTCTGAATGTCATGGCCTATAGCGACGGCGAGGCGCTCAACTGGCACTTTGATCGCTCGGAGTTCACCACCACTCTTTTGCTGCAGGCGCCGGAGGCGGGTGGAGCATTCCAATATCGTCTCGGTTTGCGCACGGAGACCGATCCGAACTACGACGGCATCGGGCGCTTTCTCTCCGGCGAAGACAGCGCGTGTGAGACGCTTACGCTTGAGCCGGGCACGCTCAACATCTTCAAGGGAGTCAACACCGCGCACCGGGTTTCGCCTGTCATCGGAGATCGCGAACGGATTATCGCGGTGCTGAGTTACTATGAGAAGCCGGGCGTGCGTTTCAGCGATGAAGATCGCATCCGGTTTTATGGACGGGCTGCTTGAGGGGACGCTTCGCATGACACATGATCTCACGGTGCTGGACGGATGGACTGTGCGACCGATCACGGAGGCCGTCGGCGTCGAGGTCAAAGGGGTGGATCTGCGTAACGTCGAGGCCGATGGGGCTGCGATGCTCGAGCGACTGTTCAACCAGCACTCCGCCCTGCTTATCCGTGGGCAAACACTCGAGGCTCAAGATCTCGTGCGCTTCAGCCGTCACATGGGTGCGCTCGACGAGGCGCCGGTGAACGAAGGTGGCAAGACTGCGGTTGCGGGTTTTCCGGAGATTTATGTGATCTCGAATATCGCCGGAAGCGATGGCAAGCCCGTCGGCAGTCTCGGCGCGGGTGAAGCGGCATGGCATACCGACATGTCGTATCTTGATCGACCGCCGAAAGCGTCACTACTTTATGCGGTCGAGATCCCGCCTGAGGGAGGAAATACCTGGCTCGCGGGCATGCATGCCGCGCTCGAGAAAATGCCGGAGGACCTGAGGCAGGCCGCGACGGGACGACGGATCAAGCATGACGGTACGTTCAATTCCGCAGGCCTGCTCCGTCAGGGACTGACGGAAAGCCATGATCCGCGCACGTCGGTCGGGACCTATCATCCGATCATCTGCCGCCATGAGGATACGGGCCGGGAGGTGCTGTATCTCGGCCGACGTCGCAACGCTTACGTCGAAGGGATGTCGCTCGAAGAGTCCGAGGCGTTGCTCGATGCGCTCTGGGCGCATGCCACGCAGGATGCATTTGCCTACTCGCACACGTGGTCCATCGGCGACGTGTTGATGTGGGACAATCGCGCGACGCTCCACCGTCGTGATCCTTTCGATGCATCAGCGCGGCGTTACATGTTGCGCACCCAGATCAGCGGCGCTGTCGTGCCCCAAGCGGCATAGTGGCCGGCGCGTTCGCCCGGAACTTGCGCTCACCTCGCACACACAGTGTTGATCGCATGTGCACGGAACTGACACCAAGCGCGGATCACTCCGTCACTTGATCGTCGCGGTCGGTGCCCCGATCTCTTGGCGACCTACCGCAACGCAACGCACATGACCGGAGGTTCCCCCGATGCCATCCCCACTCTTGTCCCGTCGCAAAGCCCTCAAGACCGGCGGCGCGCTTGTCGCCGCGTCCTCGGCTGTTCTGTTCACGCCCGCAATCATCCGGCCGGCCATTGCCGCCACCGTTGCGCCAACGCCGTCGATGCGCGGCGGATCGAACAACTATCGGCCCGGCGCGCCCATCGTCGAGCGGATTGGCGGCGGTGGTTTCCTGATGACGGGCACGGTTCGCCGCGCCGGAGACGGGGCGCCGCTCGAGGGCCAGCGGATCCAGATCTGGGCGCACACGACCGAAGGATATGAGAGCAACCCCAAGAGCCATGGCGCCACGCTGACTGACGCGGACGGCAAGTTTGCACTCGACATGCCGCAGATCGTGCCGGCGTTCGGTCAACCGCACGCCCATCTTGCCTATGACAGTGGCGACTACAAAACGGTGTTCTTGCGGCCCGTGATGCCAAGCTCAAAGGACACGACGCTCGCCGCACACTTCGTGCTCGCGCCTGCCTGAGCGAGCGGACTTGTGAGCCCTCTCGCTGCGCTCGAGAGTAGCCGGGCGGTGCCACGTCCGCGCTGCAGAAGAACAGGACGCCGCGTATGACGCGTTCGCCATCGGTCCTGATCTGGGGTGTTGTGGGCGTCGCTGTCAGCATTGCGATCGCGTTTGCGGTGAGCAGTCCGCTCCTCGTCTATCGTGGCCCTGCCTACATTGCGGCCGGCCTTGCCGGGGTCGTGGCGCTCGGGCTGCTGATCGTGCAGCCGCTGCTCATCGGGTTGGGGTTACCCGGTCTCTCGCCGCGTCGCGAACGGCAACTCCATCGCGTTGTCGGCACGACCGTGGTTCTCGCTGTCGCCATGCATGTCGGCGGTCTCTACATCGCCAGTCCACCTGATGTCATTGACGTCCTTCTGCTGCGCTCGCCGACACCGTTTTCACTGTGGGGCGTTGCGGCGATGTGGGCCGTGGTCGCGGTCGCCCTGCTCGTCGCTGTCCGACGTCCGCTGCGCCTCAGCTTGCGGACATGGCGTTTGGCACACGCCGCGCTGGCGGTCGTGATCGTCATCGGCACCGTCGTTCACGCACTGCTGATCGAGGGGACAATGGAGTGGTGGTCGAAGGTCGCGCTGTGCGCAGCGGCGGTTGCGGCAACAGGATGGGTGATGCGCGCGACGCTGCTGGCGGGGCGGTGAGGCCAGCGCCGCGTCGCAATGGTGCGTGTCTCAATCTGTGTAGCGCCACGACAACACTTCCCCAACGACCGCGTCGCGCAATGTTCGCGATTGTGCCAGCCCTGTCCATTTGCTCGTGTAAAGATAATGTTTAGGAGAAAAACTTTGCTTCCCATGCGTTGCAAGGCAATGCGTGCCATTTGCGGATTGTGTCATGTCTGACGAGACGCCGGAGCATGAGAGTGCTCCGTATCAACCCTCACGCTTCGCCCGGTGTTGGCCCGCCACGCTCTATCTGATCGTCTGCGGCATCATACCTGTCAGCCTGCTGTTTTATGAGTACGGCTCAACGGGCTGGACGATCATTCGGCTTTATGGAGCATTGTTCATATACCCACTCTTGTTTGGGTGGATCTCGATCGCCCTGATTACCGGACCTTATCTTTTCATGTCCCGTGGGATCGGTGACTATCGCTCGGTTTTCCGCGCGACCGCGTTTGGCGCTTTTATTGTGTCACTCGGGTTGCTCGGGCTGGAATTGGTCGTTTCAAAAAATATTGCGCCCTATGAGATCAAACCTGCACTTACAGCAGCTACGGCTATCGATAACACAACTCTGTTGGGCTACTTCGATGCGCAGCATGGTGGAGACCGCACCAACGCGGACTGCAAAAACGACGCTGGCCACCTCAAGTGCCGGTTTCAGAAGGGTATGAACGACCTTTTGGGCAGCTCTTACATCCCAACGGACAGCTGGTCAGTGACACGCTATGCGTACATCGCGTCTTTTCTCGTACAGGCCTTCACGTTGATTTTTTGCTTCATGGTCTATGGGATGTTCATCGCACTCAGGTATCGCAGAAGAATTAAACCAGAAAACGAAGATGCCTACTTTGCGCATGTGTATTATGCGATTGGTTCCATCGCCGTCGCGTTGCTTTGGCTGCTTTTCAGAGTCGCGAACAGTTATGAGAAAGCGTATTTCTATCCGTCCGAGTCACTTTATGTCGCTGATATTGCAATCGCACTGATGTATTCCATCGCAATCGGCCTTCTCGCGATCAGTCTATGGCTCCGGTTTGGCAAGGAAGTGCTTGCGCTGCTGGCCGCGTTTTGGGGGGCCGGGGGTTTGTTCGCCATCTTTAGATGGCCGGATGTTGTCGCGGAGGCGTTTGGTCGAGACAACATCCTTATCTCGTGCGCGATCATCGGGCTTGTCGTGTTTGCCGTCACCTATGTGATCTTTATCATTCGACGATTTTCCAACACGACTGCTGCCGACGCCACTTGATCTGGCGCCGCAATCTCGCTGTGTTTTACGTCTCCCGCGGGCATTGGTTTGATCCCCGTCAGCTCGCGCGAGAGAGCGCTCACAGTTCACCTGCGACAATGCGGGCGACGCGACGGTGATCGCAGGCGTTCGCGACCTTGATCCGTGCGCAGTAGTGCGCGATCCGACTACGGGCGAAGCGGCCTCGTGCGTTTACGCGGGCCTCGCCAGCGATCTGCTTGAGGCGGCGCAAGGTTCTTCGCGCCTCAGCACGCGCATCATCGGCCGTGCCGGTCAGCCGATCATACTTGCCGACCACAAAGTCGAACGTTGCCGCCAGTCGTGCGCACTTGTGGAACATCGTATCGCAGGTTGCATCCGTTCGCGCCCGACGGTGCTGAACGAAGGCGCGTCGGCACTCGGTGATCAGGTTGGGTTTGAAGCGCGACTGGCACGCAGCGATCGGCACGTTCAGGTTCCAATAGCAGACATCGTGCGTGCGGCAGGCCCGCCAGAGTTTGGCATGGCGCCCTCCACACTGGTTCGCTTTCCGGCTGGTCGGGAAGCGCTGCGGCACGAGCGAAGAGAGCGCGCCGAGCGGTCCTGTGCTGTCTGTCCCGCACCAACGCTGGCCCTCGGCATAGGCGGGCGGTGCTGTGCGGACAGTGAAAATGAGCCCTGCAAGGGCAAGGCATACGATCGCGCCGGCGAAACGCCCGCGTTTTTGACAAACCGTTTTGCGCACGTTCATGCTCTCAATCCTCGACGCTTCCAAGGCACACGATGATAGAGCGAAGCAATGTTCGTCGTCACCTTTTGAGTGTTGGCCTTGGTGCTCGGATGAAAAAAAGGCGGCCCCGCAGAGCCGCCCTCCCATTCATCTGAACTGCCGCTGACCGGCAGCCCCTTCACGCGCTGCGATAGAGCTTCGTCATGACGAACTCGCGGTGGCCGAGGCTTTCGGCGGCAGTGAGGCGACCGTTGGCGGTGCGGCGGATCATATCGATCAAGGCGTCGCCGCCGTCGTCGATGGTCTGCGTGCGTTTCAGGATGCCGGTGACGTCGACGTCAATGTGTTCAGACATCGTGCGCACGGTACGGGGGTTGGCTGTGATCTTGATGACCGGGACGATCGGGTTGCCGACGATGTTGCCCTGGCCGGTCGGGAAGGTGTGGACCACGTAGCCGGCCG
>JBCAXC010000071.1:0-8770 GCA_038534255.1 Pseudomonadota bacterium | reverse complement strand
TCTCCTGCACAACCCGCGCGACATCGATGCCAATCTGCGGGGGCTGCTCGAAAATCTTGGGAGCGCGGCGGCCGCGTGCCTGATGCACGCGCATGCCGAGCGCCCGCAAGCCGACGCCTATCTTGCAAAACGACTAGGCGTGGGCCAACGCATGACGTACGGCAGCGTTCGGATTGAAGGTGCGGGGCGGATCGTTTCCGACGCGTTGCGAACGTGATCGCTAAGCCTTGCAATCGAAGACGCTTTTCGCGCTCTACTGCCCCACCGCGGCCTGCCGACGTGCGCTGTCTGGGTGCACCACCGGCAGCGGAATGACTGGGTTCGCGTCACTGATGATCTTGCGCAGGGCGTCAGCCAGTTCCCGCTCCACCATGATCCCGCCTGTCAACCCGACGGTTTTGCGCGTGCTGCCGGGTGTCGCCAGTCGAGAGACCGTCGCAATGATCCCGCGCGCCACATAGCCACGCTTGATCGCGATCCCGTCAAGCATGTTCACCGGCTGAAGGACGAGGCTGCCGGATGTGCCGGGCTCGGCAAAACAGTTGGAGAAAAATAGCGAGCCTGAGCGATAGCGATTGCGGATCGCGCTGTTCACGTTGCATGTCTCGAAGCGTTTTTGCGCACGGCCGCGTCGGGCAAACTTGATCGACACGGCCGTCACCGGCGCGCTCACCTCTTCCCACGCCCCATCTTCGATGAGCTGGAGCAGGCGCTTTGTGCCGATCTCTTCGCGTTCGCGCTCTGGGATGAGAAAGGGCGTCACGCCGTCAACTTTTCGGGTCAGACGCGCAATCGCCCAGTCCTTGCGCAACAGCTCGAGGACATCCTGAGATTCAAGCGGCGGAGGAAAAGTGACGGACTTTGGATCGATCGTGTAGGTCTTGCGCCGCAGCCGGTTGCGGCCGGTCTTGGGCCAGATCGTGAAGGTGCAGGCCGACGGACGTTTCCGCCGCGCGCCGGAACGATGATAGAGATCCCGTCGCCACCGTTTTACGCCGAGCGCAAACCCGACCTCGGCGTCCGCCTGCAGTCCGGAGCGGATGCGCCCCTTGCAGCGGAAGTGGCGGAAGGTGGCACCACTGCGCTTCTTGCAGATTTGCTTGCGCAACTCGTGCGCAGAATAGCGAAACGTGTGAGCCGCAGTCACGATGGTACGATGGTCACCAATGAGGCTCGCCGTGCCCACATAACTACCGCAGCGCAACATCCCGACCGCCGCAAAATCCTCCCTTAGCTTGCCAACCGTCGTGCCGACGCGTGTGGCAAACGCCCGCTCCGTACTGCGCGTGTCTGCGTGTGCAAGCGGGGTGAGGGCGAAAACGGTGACAACGACGAACGCAACAACACTGCAAAAAGGACGTCGGGTTTTCCCGCGCCATGTGTTGCATGCCTCAAAGCTCATCGCGTCTTCACAAATCGCCTGTTCAGTTCGTCCACCTGCGCATCATTAAGAAATCGCGTCCGGTGACCCTGCAGCATTAGAAACAGCTTTGCGGTTTCTTCAAGTTCTTCCGTCGCGGCGACAGCGCTCTCGAGCGAAGTCCCCGCGACCACCGGGCCATGATTGGCGAGCAGCACGGCATGGTGATCGGACGCCATCTCGCCAACCGCACGCGCCAGATCGAGGTCGCCTGGCGGGTAGTATTCGATGAGCGGCAGCCTCCCGACTTTCATGACATGATACGCGGTGATGGGTGGCAGAACGTTCTTCGGATCAATGTCCGCAAGGCAGCTCACGGCGACCGAGTGTGTGGCATGCAGATGCACAACGGCCTGGGCGTCGCCGCGCTTGTCGTACATCACGCGATGCAGGAACGCCTCTTTTGTTGGGGCGTCGCCGGAGACGTGCCGTCCTTCGTCATCGAGTTTGGAGAGACGGGCGGGGTCAAGCGTGCCGAGTGTGACACCGGTCGGAGTCATCAGCCATCCATCGTCGACCCGCACGGAAATGTTGCCGGACGACCCGAACGTGAGACCGCGAGCGAACATCGACGCGGCGAGGCTGCAGATCGTCTCGCGGAGTTTGCTCTCGCTCACGACGCATCACCCGTAGATGACAGCATGCCGAGCGCCTTGGAGAAAAAATCCTCGCCGCCAAAATTGCCGGACTTGAGCGCGAGAGCTAGCGGGTCCTCGCCGCCGCCACGCATCGCAGTGGTCCATGGCACACCGGGATCGATCTCCGGCCCGATCCGCAGCGCATGCACGTCGAGCGCGCGCGTCACAGCACCGGACGTCTCGCCACCGGCCACGACGATGTTGCGTCGTCCCCGCGCCACCAACCCTTGCGCGATGAGCGCCAGCGTGTCCTCGACAAGCGCACCCGCAGCCGCGACACCAATCTCATCCTGCAGCGCGGCGACATCTTCGGGCGGCGCCGAAGCCGAGACGAGGATGGGGCGCGCCACGTCCTGCTCTGACGCCCAGGCAAGCGCCGCATCAGCCAGCGATTGCGCAGACGTATCCTGCGTGGCGCAGGATCGCGCATCGATCCTGTAAGTCGGATGCGTGGAGGAAAAATGCGCCACCTGTGCCCTTGTTGCCTGCGAACAACTTCCGGAAAGGATGGCCGAGCCACCCGGGATGTCTGGCAGGGCAGGAGGTTTGGCCTCGCGCAGCCGCCCGGCGCGGCGGAAATTGTCGGCAAGCCCGATCGCGATGCCCGAGCCGCCAGTGATCAGGCGTGCATCGGCGAGCGCTATTCCAAGTGTGCGCAAATCGTCATCGCTCACCGCATCCGCAACCGCAAAACGCACGCCGTCACTTCGCAACGCATCCATCCGCGCGCACACCGCGTCCGCACCGCGCTGAACGTCACCGAGTTCGATCAACCCGACATCATGCGACGTCTGGCGCGCGAGCACCGAGACGAGGTCGGGATCGCGCATCGGCGTTAGCGGGTGATCCTTCATGCCCGATGCCGAGAGGAGCGTTTCGCCAACGAACAGATGCCCCTTGTAGATTGTGCGTCCCGTCGTTGGAAACGCAGGACAGGCAATCGCGAACGGCGCGTCGAGCGCATCGCACAGCGCATCGGCAACCGGGCCGATGTTGCCGCGATCCGTGGAATCAAACGTGGAGCAATATTTCCAGATGATCTGCGCGGCGCCTCGCTGTAGCAGCCAATCAAGTGCCGCGAGCGCCTCCGCCCGCGCGTCGTCCGGCGCGATGGTGCGGATCTTGAGTGCGATCACAACCGCATCGAGGTTCGACGCGTCGAACGCGTTGCCTGGCACACCGATCGTCTGCACCGTCCGCATCCCGGATTTCACGAGCGTGTTGGCGAGGTCTGTTCCTCCGGTGAAATCATCCGCAATGGCGCCGATCAACACGCTCATGTTTCGCTCCGCGCCCCTTCCGCATTGCGGTCAGCAAGCGCCGCATCAAGCGAGGCGATAACACCGTCAGTCATGCTTTCAGTCGTCCCGTCACCGCCGAACTCGACCGGCCGCACCAATCCGTCTTCAAATCCGCGCCACATCGCACCTTCGATCGCCTGCGCTGCACGCACTGCTTCCGGACACGAGCGCGTCTCACCCAGCCAGTCCAGCATCATCGCGGCGGAGAGAATAGTTGCTGTCGGGTTCGCGATCCCTTTGCCCATGATGTCCGGCGCAGAGCCGTGCGCTGGCTGAAACAGCGCGTGCTCCAGGCCAATCTCGGCGCAGGGCGCCATCCCCATGCCACCGACGAGTCCGCCGCCGAGATCAGAGAGGATATCGCCAAACATATTCTCCATCACGAGAACGTCGGCATCCCAGGGACGACGAATGAGATCAAGCGCCTGCGCATCGACATAGCTGTAGTCCCACTGCACATCAGGATGGTACGCCGCACGTTCGTCGAAGATCGCCCGAAAGAAAGCCATCGAACGGAATACGTTGGCCTTGTCGACACAGGTGAGCGTGCCGGAATATCCGCGCGCCTTGCGACGTGCCGCAAGGCGGAACCCGAAGTCGAACAGATCTTCACAGATATCACGCGTGATGCGCAGCGTATCTCGCGCTTCGTCGTCGCTCACCTCACCCCGACCATGGGAGTAAAACAGCCCTTCCGTGCTCTCTCGCAGGATGATGAAGTCGATCTCGCTGGCCCGCGGATCAGCGAGCGCCCGCGGCGTGTTCGGAAAAGCCTTTACTGGTCGCACCCCGGCAAAGAGACGAAACGCATCCCGCATGCGCAGATGCGGTGAGATCTCCGTGCCGTCGTTCAGCCGAACTCCAGGCAGCCCGATTGCGCCGAGCAGGATCGCGTCCGCAGCGCGGCATGTCTCGAAGTCTTCTGCGCTGATGTCGACGCCCGTATCGCGGTAACATCCGGCACCGGCGCGCACGTCGCGATAACTGAGTGAAAAGCCGCCGACTTTGGCAACGACCGCGTCGAGGACACGCTGCGCGGCTGCAATCACATCAGGCCCGATCCCGTCCCCGGCGACGACGGCAATTTCGAAAGTCGGTTCGGTCGCGGGCATCACCATCCGTCGTCGTGGTCAAGTGTGACGTGCCGCCGACCGTGTCGGTCTGCCCGTCGAAGTTGGCGCGTTGTCGCAAGCTGGGGGTACGAGAGCAACCTAGACCGTGTCTGGCTTGGCTGGAATTGCGAGACCGGATGACAGGCGTTCGCTGGCGAGGTGGGACATGCAGGGCGATGTGGTGAATCGTTCAAATGTCCCAACGATGCCAGAGGACGCCTGTCGCCGGCCGCAGGTGGCTGCAATCGGTCCGTCAGCCGCGTTGCGCCCGCTTGAAATAGCACCACTATGCCTGCGCTACCGCGCCTCGCTGAACGAACCGGTTGACGCCATCTCGTCACTTCCATCTAAGCCAGACACGGTCTGAAGGCGGGTGAGCGCCTCGAGATGAGGGCCTTGCAGCCGCGGCAACGCAGCAGGTCTGCGACTTGCGGGCCACACCCCGCAGTTGAGCACAGGCAAATGCGTCTGCAACTTTTGCCTTTGTCGTTGGAAATCCACACGTTGCCGCCGAGCCAATGCGGTCGAATGTTCGGAGAGTGCTGCCCCAATGCGCCTGCCAGTTTCCCTATCGCCCCTCCCCACGTCCCTGCGCGCTGTTCTCGGCATCGCTGTGGTCGCAACCGTGATGTCAGCTGCGTCAGCCACCAGCGCGTCCGCACAGTTCCTCTGGGGCGGCGGCAAGAACTCCGTGGACGACACGATGACTGTGACGTTCCCGCAGAAGTACAGCCCGGGCCAGATTATCGTCAGCTTTGGCGATCGTCGGCTTTATCATGTCTTCGCGAAGGGCCGTGCGACGAGCTATCCTATCGCCGTGCCGCGTGAGCGCAGCCGTTGGCAGGGTGTGCTGCGGGTCAGCCGCAAGGCGGAAAATCCGACGTGGACCCCGACGCCGCTGATGCGGAAGGAAAACCCGAGACTGCCCGCATTCGTGAAGGGCGGCGACAAGCGCAATCCGCTGGGTGTGCGCGCACTCTATCTCGGCTCAACGATGTACCGCATTCACGGGACCGACGCGCCGCATACCATCGGCAAGAATGTCTCGAAGGGCTGCGTGCGGATGCACAACGCTCACGTCCTCGCGCTCTACGACAAGATCAAGGTCGGCACGAAAGTGACGGCCACCTGGTCGAAGTACGCGACGAAGACGACGGCCTCGACGCCGACATTTGCCTTCGCGAGCGGCAACAAAGCGCGCAACGTCTTCAACACGCAACGCTGACGCTACGCGGCACTTCCGTCTGCCGTCAAGCGCGTGGCACCGTGACGCCCGCATCCGTTGTGCTTGCGCTGCTCAGCGTATTCTGCGGCAGCGCATCAAGGATCGATCGAGCGGATGAAAATCCGAGGACGCTGATGGGTTTGCGTAGCCCCTTGACCTGAACCTCACTCTCGAAGTCAGCGGCGGGTGTGCAGTCAGCCAGTGTCATCACCGCTTGCGATGCGACCAGCTGGAGCTCTTCCGAACCGGCCAGCGTCTCAAGGCGGCTTGCGGTATTCACCGCTTCCCCGATCACGGTCACCGAACTCGCCTCCTCGAAACCGATCCGCCCGAGCACCACGGTGCCGGAGTGCAAACCGATGCCGACCCGCACGGTCTCCCCCACCTCGCCGACCATCCGCTCCGCGACCTTTTCAAGCGCCAAATCGATCGCCGCTGCGGCTTGAAGCGCCTGACGCGCGGCAACATCCGGCGCGACATCCCGCCCGAACACGGCGAGCATCCCGTCGCCCATGTACTTGTCGATCCATCCGCCCTCGGCAGTCACGGCCTGTGACGCGGCGGCAAAAAACGTATTGAGAATAAAGACGACGTCATACGGCAGCTTGCCCTCGCTCCAGCGTGTGAAACCGCGCACATCGAGAAACAGGATCACCAACTCGCGCTCGACACCCGCATCCTCCAGTCTGATCCCCGGTACCTGATGTGCCGGTTTGGTGCTTTCGGTCTCGGGCGGGATGAGGCGGAACACCGTCAGAGGAGACTTCGGCCGGGCCTGGCAGGCCAGCCGCACATCGGGTCCGGCTCCGATGCTCGCGAGCGTCCGGCGTTCCGGTCCACCCGGCGGATGCAAATGCTCGCCACCGCTCTCCACGCGCACGCGGCAGGTCGAGCACCGCGCCCGCCCGCCACAGATGCTCATGTGCGGCACATTGAATTGACGGCTCATTTCCAAAAGCGTCGGTCCCGGTTTGGCTCGCACCACCGGCCCATAGACGTACGACAGGTCGAAGCGCGTACCGACGGCTCGGATCAGGGGTCGGGCAAGGAGCGCAAGTACGATCACGCCAACAAGGATATAAAATCCATAGATGAGCGTGTCTTCAATGCGGTTGAGCTGCGCCGCCTCGTTCGCATCCGGTGCGTTGAAAGAGCGGCGCAGGCGCGCGGTGGCCTCAGCAGTTTGCGCACGCAGCGCGACTTCGCGTCCCGCCTGAATGAAACCGCCATACGCCGCGAGCGGAAGCGCGACAGCGAACGCATAGAGCGCCGGGAGTATGCGGGCGTAGGTTGGCGACAGGCGCAGCCAGAAGTGCATCCCGATACAGGCATGAAGCCAGACCAGCGTCATCAGCAAAGCCGTCGTGACGCCTGCCTCCGGCCACATCGCAAAGACGGCGTAGACATAAAACGCCTTCAGGCCGAACAGCTCTTCCGCCACGCGCAGGCCGACAACGTGAGGAATGAGGAAGAGCGGAATGAGAATCCCGCTCGCAATTTGCAGCGCTTCCCAGATCGGCATCCGCCACGTCCGCCGCTGCGCAACCCGCCCGAGCGCCAGCCCGATGTGGATCGCAAGCGCACTCGCAAGCACAATTTTCCCTGCAAGCGAGCGCGTCACACCCCAGCGCAGCGTCTGTCCCCACTCCATCCACCCGACGCTGATCAGCCCGAGCGCATGGTTGGCGAAGTGCGTGAGGACAAAGGCAAAGAGGATGAGCCCGCTTACCAGCTGCAGGCGTTGTTCCAACCGACCGCGAGCAAGAATGTGCATATCGTCTCCAGTAACAGGGATGCGTGAAACATACGATGATCGCGGCGATTGCGCACGCGGCGGATACGATGAGATAAGGCGGCATGATGAAACGCCTGCTCATCGCCAACCGGGGCGAAATCGCGTGTCGCATTGTCCTGACGGCGCGTCGTCTCGGCATCGAAACCGTGGCGATCTACTCCGATGCCGATGCACAGGCCCGCCATGTCGAAATGGCCGATCGCGCTGTGCGGGTGGGTCCACCACCGGCTCCAAAGAGCTACCTCGACATCGCGACGATCATCGAGGCCGCGCAGACCTCGGGCGCCGACGCGGTCCACCCGGGCTACGGCTTTCTCTCGGAGAGCCCGGCGTTTGCCGAAGCGTGTGCGGCGGCTGACCTTGTCTTCGTCGGTCCCACGCCGGACGCCATGCGACGCCTTGGTCTCAAGGACGAAGCCAAGCGTATCGCGGTCGAGGCGGGCGTTCCGATCGTGCCCGGATACTTCGACACCGATGCTGATCCCGAGCGCCTGCGCGTTGAGGCCGAAACCATCGGCTATCCCCTACTCGTGAAAGCGGTCGCCGGAGGTGGTGGGCGCGGGATGCGTGTCGTCAACGCGCGCGATGAGTTGGATACCGCGATCGAGAGTGCTGCCCGTGAGGCCGCCGCCGCGTTCGGCGATGACAGGCTGATGCTTGAAAAGCTTGTCGTGGCGCCCCGCCACATCGAGGTTCAGATCTTCGGTGACACGCACGGCAACGTGATCCACCTCTTCGAGCGCGATTGCACGCTCCAGCGCCGCCATCAAAAGGTGATCGAGGAGGCACCCGCGCCGGACATGTCGCCTGAGCTGCGGGCACGCATGACAGACGCTGCCGTCGCGCTGGCGAGTGCGACCGGATACGCCGGGGCCGGGACAGTCGAGTTCCTCGTCGAAGGTGGGAAACTGGGCGCAGATGCGCCGTTCTTCTTCATCGAGATGAACACGCGACTCCAGGTCGAACATCCTGTCACGGAGGCAATCACCGGGCTGGACCTTGTGGAGTGGCAACTCCGGATCGCGTCGCAAGAACCTCTCCCGTGCGGACAGGACGATATCACCTGCACGGGTCACGCCATCGAGCTGCGTCTCTACGCGGAAGACCCGGCGGAAGATTTTGCTCCCTCGGTCGGCGAGATCAGCGCGTTTGATCTTCCGAATTGCGACAGTCTGCGCATCGATACCGGTGTGCGCAGCGGCGATACGGTCTCACCGTTCTACGATGCGATGATTGCGAAGCTGATCGCCCACGCACCGGACCGTGACGCGGCGATGAA
>JBCAXC010000070.1:0-8804 GCA_038534255.1 Pseudomonadota bacterium | reverse complement strand
GTCTTCTTGTTCACCTGAACAAGAAGACGATGATTGACAAGATCGCCGAGCAGGTCCGGGAGAAGCGGATCGAAGGCATTACCAACATCTGGGACGAGACGAGCCGCGAAGGCATGCGCGTCGTCATCCAGTTGAAGCGTGACGCCGTTCCGGACGTCGTCCTCAACCAGCTCTATCGTTTTTCTCCGTTGCAGACCTCGTTCGGCTGCAACATGGTCGCGCTCAACGGCGGACGACCGGAAACGCTGAACCTCAAGGATTTTATCACCGCCTTCACCGCGTTTCGCGAAGAAGTCGTCTCACGGCGCACAAAATTCCTGCTGCGCAAGGCCCGCGAGCGCGCTCATGTTCTCGTCGGGCTCGCAATCGCAGTCGCCAACATCGATGAAGTCATCGCACTCATTCGCGCCGCACCCAACCCACAGATGGCGCGGGATCAACTCATGGAGCGACACTGGCCAGCGAAAGACATCGCACCGCTGGTCGCGCTGATCGCCGATCCGCGCCATGCCGTGGCGGAAGACGGCACCTATCGCCTTTCGGAAGAGCAGGCCCGCGCGATCCTCGAACTGCGCCTGCAGCGTCTCACCGCGCTCGGTCGCGATGAGATCGGCGATGAGTTGAACAAGCTCGCGGAGGAAATTCGCGACTACCTCGAAATCCTGGCCTCCCGCGCTCGCATCGTCTCGATCATCAAGGACGAGCTGGCGGAGATCCGCGATCAGTTCGGCACGCCCCGCAAGACCGAGATTGTCGAGTTTGACGGCGAGATGGATGACGAAGACCTCATCCAGCGCGAAGACATGGTCGTCACCGTCAGTCACGCCGGTTACATCAAGCGCGTGCCGCTCTCGACTTACCGTGCGCAACGTCGCGGTGGAAAAGGCCGCGGAGGCATGCAGACGAAGGACGAGGATTTTGTCACCAAGCTGTTCATCTCGAACACGCACACGCCGATCCTGTTTTTCTCCTCGCGCGGCATTTGCTACAAGCTGAAAGTCTGGCGGCTGCCGGTCGGCACACCGCAGTCACGCGGCAAGGCCCTCGTGAACATCCTCCCGCTGCGCGAAGATGAGCGGATCACGACCATCATGCCGCTCCCCGAAGACGAGGAGACCTGGGGCGATCTGAACGTCATGTTCGCCACCGTCTCGGGCAGCGTGCGGCGCAACGATCTCTCGGACTTCACGCAGATCAACCGCAACGGAAAGATCGCGATGAAGCTCGACGACGAGGACGAGATCCTCGGCGTCGATATTTGCACCGAGAGCGACGACGTGCTGATCACCACGGCACAGGGCCAGGCAATCCGCTTTTTGGCTTCCGATGTGCGTCTCTTCGCCAGCCGCAACTCGACTGGCGTTCGCGGCATCAACCTCGCCAAGGGTGACACGCCGATCTCCATGGCGATCCTCCGCCACGTCGAGGCTGATCCAAGCGAGCGCGCCGCATATCTCAAGCAGGCAGGTGCCATGCGTCGCGCCTCCGGCGATGAAGATGCCGAGGTTGAGCTGGATGGCGAAGACGATGCCGTGGCTGGCGATTTGACGCCCGAGCGCTACGCCGAACTCTCAGCCAACGAACAATTCGTCCTCACTGTCAGCGAGAACGGCTACGGCAAGCGCTCGTCATCCTACGAGTACCGCGTCACCAAACGCGGCGGCAAAGGCATCGTCGGCATGGTCGTCAACGATCGCAACGGCCCGCTCGTTGCCAGCTTCCCTGTCGAGGACGCCGACCAGATCATGCTGGTCACCAACGCCGGTAAACTCATCCGCACCCCGATCCACGACGTCCGCATCGCCGGCCGCAACACCCAAGGCGTCCGCGTCTTCCACACCGCCGACGCCGAACAAGTCGTCAGCGTCGAACACATCCCGGACGACGGGGAAGAGGGCGAGGAGCCGGATGGTGAAGGTGGTGCATCTCCGGAGGCTCCAGAGGCTGGTGGCGACGAGGGCAGTGGCGCGTAGGTCGACACGCCTGGGCCGAGCGCACCAAACTGTCGAACCGTTTTGAGAAAGGGGACGGGCGGACGTGACGGCAAAGGCAAAGAGGGCAGCAACCGCAACCGCAGGTGTGCTGCGGTCGGCACAACGCAGGTGGCACCGTGTGCTGGCCCTTGGCGCGTGCCTGTTTCTGGTCTTCCCGTTGGGTGCCGCCACCGCGACCTTTGTTGCCGCGGAGACCACCGACGCCACACCGCTGGCCTTATATCGGGACATGCAGGCTGCGCAGCGCGCAGGGCGGTTTGCCGACGCAGAGCATCTGCTTGAGCAGACCATCGCCGCCTGGACGCGCACCCACCCGCGCGACCTCAAGAACCAGGCAACACTCCACGACAAACTGGCCTCGCTGCGAAAGAGGCGCGGTGCCTATGGCGCGGCAGAAAAGAGTTATCGCGAAAGCCTCCGGCTCGCACGACAGTCGGACGGGGCGCAGGGGCGCACGGTTGGAATGACGCTGCACAACCTGGCGCTGCTCTACAGCGCGCAGGCGCGGTATGCCGAGGCGCAGAAAACCTTTGAGGAGAGCCGGACAATCCTTGAGGCGCGCCTCGATGCTGGCGACCCTATACTTTCGTCACTTTATGTGAACTTGGCCTATGTCCATACGTCCCTCGGACGGCACCGCGAGGCCGAGGCACTCTACAAGAAGGGCATCGCGATCACCGAACGCACCCGCGGCGGGAACGACGCGAAACTTGGCGGCCAGTTGAACGATCTGGCGCTCTTCTATGACAACCGCGGACGGCGGGCCGAAGCGGAGCGCCTCTACCGTCGCAGCATTCGGATTGCGGAGCGGCAATCGCCGACCAATGCGGTTTCGCTGGCCCGGCGATTGAACAATCTCGCGGTTTTGCTCTCAGGCACGAAGCGGCACGAAGAAGCCCTACCCCTCTTCAGGCGGGCGATCGATCTTGGGCGTCAGTCGCTCGGCCCGCGCCACACGGAAGTCGCAGCGTTTTTGGGCAACCACGCTCTGGCCCTCGACGGTGCCGGCAGGTTCGAGACAGCTGAAGCCGCGTATCGCCAGAGCCTCGCGATCATGGAAGCGGAACATGGCCGGAGGCACGTGTTCACCGCCAAGGCGCTCGGTCACCTCGCCAGCTTTATGCTCCGCAAGGACGACTATGATGCAGCGATCGCGATGCATAAGCGCGCCCTTGCGATCTATCGCGCGGCCCGCGGCCCATCGCATGTCAGCACGGCACTTACCCTCAACAACCTGTCCTACGCGCGGTACCTGAAGGGAGATTTAGAGCTGGCCGAGCGCGACCACCGCGCGGCCCGCGACATTGCGCTGCGCACCCTTGGTCCTGACCATACGGACACGCAGAAAATTTTGGGCAACGGCGTGCTGATCTACGAGAAGCTGGGGCGCAAGGACCAGGTGGACGCCTTGGGCAAGCGTCTGGATGTGGCCGCCCCCTCGGGCACACGCAACGTGACGCTCTTCGTTGCAACCAACCGCAAGTCGACAGACGGCCGCAGGACATTCGGTGCGCAACAGGCTGACACGCTAACGTTTCTACGCGCACTCATCCGCGTGCCAAAGTCCTCCGTCGATCAGCGTGCAGATCGCCTGGTGAACGCGTCCGGCCTCGTGGCGCGCGCTGAGCGTGGCACCCTGACAAAGGTAGAAAACCTCCGCCTTGTGCAGCAAACACCCTACACCTCAGCGCGCAGTTTTGCCGATGAGGCGGGCAGGGCCGCGCAGCGCGGCGTGAATTTTCAACGGCGCACGTTGCTGTTCGTTCACGGGTTCAACACCGACTATGGCGAGGCGCTCCAGCGCGCAACGCAACTCAAGTTCGATCTTGAGTTCGATGGCAGCCTGGTTGTGTTCACTTGGCCTTCAGCCGGACGGGCAAGTCTGGGCGGATACACCAGCGATCAGCGCATCGCGGCGCGATCAGTTGATGCGCTCGTGAAGGTGATCGACACACTTGCCGGCAGAGGCGATCCCCGTCGCCTCCATTTCGTGGCGCATTCCATGGGCAATCAGGTTCTGCTGCGTGCCCTCGCCAAGATTGCCGCAAGACCAGCGACCGGGACAACGTCAGGACCGCAGAAATTCGGAGAGGTGATTGCGGCACACCCCGACGTCTCCGTCGCCGATTTCGACCAACTCACGCGCAGCATCCGCCAGCGCGTGTCTGGCACAACCCTTTATCTCAATCGCGGTGATCTTGCGTTGACGGTCAGCTCGGCCCTGCGCGTCGGGGCCGCAAGAGCCGGCAATAGGGTCCGTGGGTATGCCGCGGCCGACGCAATCGACACGACATCAATGAACATTGATTCAAGTCTCAACCACGATGTCTTCGTGCGCGACGCACGCCTGTTCGCAGACATGACGCGCGTGCTCATGCGAGGAACGCGGCCACCGGAAAAGCGCTCACCGACATTGCGCGCCGTCACCGCCAAGCCTGGTGAAACCTATTGGACGTTCACGCCGGCAAAGCCGATGGCGAAGGTGCGGCAACACAACTGGGCTGGGCAAGTCTGGGACAACGCAACCCGTCGGTGACGAAGCGTGTGGGGTCGACGTCCGATGCACGCCGCAATCAGAAAAATCTCCCTTCACTGCAACGTATCAACGTCCGCCTGAGTCACGACATAGCCGCCTGTAAAGCGAACACTGTCGCCGGGGGCGAGGGTGTCCCAGCTTGCGTTCGTTGCCGCGTCTGTGCTGTCGCCGAGCGGGGCGACGTCGGTGGCGAGGGTTTCGTTGCCGGGTGTCGGAGCGGGGCCGGAGCCGTTGTGTGCGTCGCTGACAGTTACGCCGTTGATTGCGACGTTGCCGGTGTTCGTCACCGTGTAGGTATAGGTGATCGTCTCGCCAGCGGCGCGATCGCTGTCGTTGTCGGCCACCTTGGCGAGCATCAGCGACGGCTCGGGCGCAAGTGGTGTGACGGTCGGATCGTTCGCGCCGACCGCGTTTGAATTATCGTCCGAGAGATCGTCAACGGGCCCACCGGATGACCCGGTCGCTGTGGCACGCGCCTGGTTGGTCACACCTCCCGCCACGATATCGTCCTGCGCAACCGTATAGGTCGCCGTGAACGTGATGGCTCCGCCGCCGGGCGCCACGGCAAGATCTGCATCATCCGCGTCGCCGTCGAGATCGGCGCCACCGGAGACGAACGTCGGGTTGGGAAGGGCACCGACCCCGGTGAACGACGCTGCAAGCTCCAGAACATTGACATCGAGGGCCGGGCCGTTGCCCGTGTTAGTCACTGTGTAGGTGTAGGTGATCGTCTCGCCGGCATCGATCCGGTCCCCGCCATCGTTGACCGTTGCAGTCTTGACGAGTGCGAGCCGCGGATCGTCGTCGATGATTGTGTAGGTCGTCGTCGTTTGCGGCGCCGAAACGCAATCGAGTGCGCTCAGCACGATCTCCGATGAACTGGGTGTGCCGAGTTCAAACGTGATCGTCTCGTCGCTCTCGAGATCGCTATCATCCGTGATTGAGACGGGGAGTGGAAAGGCATCACCCGTGTAGGTTCCAACCGGGATCGTGACGCTACCCGAGGTCACGGAAAAATCACTGACGCCTGCGGTGCCGCCCGTCACGGTGAAGGGAATGGTCGTTGCTGTATCGACACGACCGCTGACGACTATGGCGGGCAGGTTGCCGCCACTCGCCTCACCGTCGCTCGTTGCTGCGGAGGAAAATTCGGCATGGGCGCCGAGGTCAATCTGGATCGCGTCGAGCAGATTGCCGACGCTGCCGGGGTTCGTCGTGCGGAACTGGATGCGCTGAACGCCGCTTGCGCCGGAATATGCCGCGCTACCAATGTTCGTCTGCCAGCCGCTGGCGATCGTCGATGACTGGGTGGCCAACGTTTGCAGGACCGTACCGCCTGACGTGGCGATCTCAAAAAGCGCGACCTGAGGATCTGCGCCGCCCGGTCGCGCACGGTGCGAAAATGTCCATGAGATCTGTTCACCATTGATCAGGCAGACGTTCTGGAATAGCGCGCCCGGCTGGTTGGCGTTCATCTCCGCGAGCGTCGCGCCATCGACTGAATTGATCCCGTTGAACCCGTCATCCCAGAGCTCGATCCGACCCTCCGTCGATTGCCAGCCCGGCACGTCGGCATCCGGCAGAATGCGAAAGGTCGGCGCGCCGGGGCCGCCCGGATCCGTCAGGTCAAATCCCGGATTGATGATCGCACGCTGCTGCGCGTGCGCCGCCGTTCCGCCTGCAACAACTATCGCCGCGACAACAGACATACGGCCGCCCGCGCGAAGAGCGTGGCGCACGAGTGTTGGCCGAAGTGACATCGCAGGACGGGATCGCAACGTGGAATGGCAGACACGAGTGCCTGGAACATAGCACGCACCGGTTGTTCGTGCGGAGATATCGAACGCGCCGGCCCGCAAAATTACCTCACTTATCCACAGGCGCCAGCACCCCTGAGACTGCGCACAAGTCGCTGAATCACATAAGCATTCCGCAATCATCATTTCTGCGGAGTCGTTTCATGACAAGGCGTATCGCGGTGGCGAACCGGAAGGGCGGCGTTGGCAAGTCCACGCTGACAATGGCGCTGGCGACAGTGCTGGCCGAGCGGGAGGGCAAGCGCGTGCTCGTCGTCGATCTCGACACGCAGTGCAACGTTAGCCAGGCGCTGATCGGTGGCGAGCGCTGGGCGAAGCTGCGCCGCGAGGAACGGCTGATCTCCGACTATTTTTTCTCCATTCTTGATAACGACAGCGACCGGCTGAAGGACCGCACCCAGTTCGTCGCCGAGAATGTCGGCGAAGTGCAATGCGGCGATGGCATGGTTGCACTGCTGCCGGGCTCGCTGCAGTTCGAGGACGTCCAGCAGGAATACACGCTGAAGCAGTTCAAGTCGGCGAAGACGCCCGGCGACGCTGCCAAACAGGTGCAGGGGCCGATCCGCCAGTCGCTCAAACGCCTCGATCGCAAGTTCGACGCGGTGTTCTACGACTGCCCGCCCGGGCTCTCGCTTGCCTCGCTCGCCGCGCTCGAACTCGCCGATCATGTCGTCGTCCCGTTCAAGCCCGATTTCATTTCCGAGTTCGGTGTCGAGCGGATCGCGATGCTCATCGAGGGCGTCCGCCACCCCGATGCGCTTCAGGAAATTCCAATGCACGAGCGTCGCTACACCTGTCTCGCCAATGGCGTCGTGAGTGAGATCGATGATCCCCGCCGCGATCGCGACCGTTTCATCGTCGACACGATTGCGGGCGACCATCCGACCTTCGAGACGCTCGTCCCGCTCGACAACGACATTCGCGACGCCGTCGACTGGATGGGGCAGTCACTCTCGTTGAGAGATAAATTCGGTTCCGGTCTCGCGCCGTTCCTCGCGATCCACGATGAACTCTGGCGCGAACGCGCAGCCCTGCAGGAAGCCGCCTGAAGCAAGCGGCGAAGTGAGAAACGACCATGGCCAAGACAACAGTTGAGATCAGCGGGCGCGCCAAGAACGCCTATTTTGAAAGCGTCTTCGAAGCCGCCGACGGTGATGCCGGCGCCGCGCTTGCCACAATCAAGAGCGAAGTCCGCCGCCTTGGTGTCGTCAAATCCGCCGACCCCCGTGGCCGGTCGAGGCCCAAGCGCGTGGAGAAGAAAAATCTCGCGGCGCGTGAGACCACTCCGCCGCGAGCGGACAAGCAAGCCTCTCCGGTGCCGACGCCTCATGCGCGCTTCAATCCCTACGCCATCCACACCATCAATGTGTTCAAGTCCAATGGACGTGACGGCCTGATCGCGGCGCTCGCCGACGTGGACTCGATCGAGAACCTTATGGCGATGGTCAAGGCGCAGCGCGTGCCGGTCGGCGAGACGTTCGCCGACGCCGATGATCTCGACGTCGCCCGCGCCATGATCGCCGACGCTGTTGCCCAGCGCGTCTCCGACCGCAAGGCCGCCGCGACCTGAGGCGCCTTACGACGGCCGGCGTAGCGTGGCACACTGCGTACCATGAAATTGACCCGCCGCAGCATTCTGCAACTGACAGGCGCCACCGGTGCCATCGGTCTGGCGACCGGGGGGACGGGTGTGCATGCAGCAGCCAACGCTGCGCAAACCGCCCTCAATGTTGGTGACGGACCCTATGTCCTCACGCACGACGGCCGCATCCTTGCCCGCGTCGGCAACTACCATGACGCCGTGCGGCAGGCCGCCGAGCTGCGCCAGACGATGCAAGCGCCCATCGCACACCAACGCTGCTCACAGGAGCTTTGGCGCACGCTCGGCGAGAAAGCGGGGCAGCACGCGGAAACGCTTTGGCACGAGGTCGACGGCCTCGCCGTCACGCCCGACGAGATGGAAGAGCGTGCTTTTGAATTCCTCCGCCGTGCCAAAGTCCCCGAGGCCGCGCGGAAAAAACTCTGGCGCCATCACGCGGAAGCGCTGCGAGAAGATTGCATGCTGCGCCAGCAGGCCCGCGACGATTTGAAGGCCTACGCTTGTCTGAACGGGCAAATCATTGCCGTCGGCCATGACGTCGAGGACCTTGCCCAAACCCACGACGAACCGGATATCACATTTTTCTCCTGCACACCCGAACTCGCCACGGCGCTCGAACGCCATCTCGCCGAGCCCGACACACCGCAGCCTGACATCGAGACATCGTTCCTCGTCCACATGACGCCACGAGAGCTCACTGAACTGACTGCAAGCGATCCCTGGTACGCCGCCGCCGCGCAGATGCGCGCGGAGAAAAAGCCGCGCCATGTGCCTGAGAGCCGCCCTGCTCGGCGTGAAACCCGGGTCGGTGACGCCATTTGCGCTTATCAATGATACGGACGCGCAAGTCACCGTGG
>JBCAXC010000069.1:0-8857 GCA_038534255.1 Pseudomonadota bacterium | reverse complement strand
CGGCCTCGACACACTAGTCGGTAACGACGGCGAGCGTGTTCTCTCTGAAATCAACCCGGTCAACGTTGGCGGTATCGTCCAGATCTCGGAGGGATCACAAGGCGACGAAATCCAGCGCGTCGTCGATGAACACGTTCGCCGTCGTTACCGACTAGTGTGTCGAGGCCGTAGAGAACGATCCCGCGACGGTTCATCTCGGCCTCGACCACTTCAACGATTGCATGTTCACGCTCGGTAAGTGCGCTTGGCGACGCCGTGCCTCCTTGCGCCATGTTTGCGAGCCAACTTCCCTGTTTTGGCGTTCTCAGTATCGCGCCAATGATCTTGCCGCCGCAGACCACGATACGTTTGTCGCCTTCGCTGACGCGATGAAGATAGTCCATGGTGATCGACGGGAGTGAGCGCTCAATCTCATGATTGCCGTCCTCGGAAGAAAGCTCCAACGTTCGTCCATCACTGGTTGTGATCGTTCCGTCCATGACTCGAAGGATGCCGTATCCGCCGTATCCTCGCGCCGGCTTGACGACAACGTCGCCGGCCGTCGCCGCGTCAATGACAGACTCCACCGTGTGATGTGCCTTGATACCCGGGACGAATTCCGAAAAATTTTCGAGGAACTCCTTTGAACCCACCTCGATCAACGCTCGCGGTGAGTTTGCTATGGCGACTTGATCTTCAAATTTTGCAAGGAAATCAAGCAGGTCTTCTGTCACCGGTTGATCAAGGCGCAACCAGGCGCCGTCAAACTTTTCGAAACGCAGACGCTTTGGTTTCTCGAACCATTCATCCTTGTTTTCGTAATTGAGCTTGTTGCGATACAACTTTGCGTAAACAATGCTGTCCGACTTCTTTTCAAAGAACTCTTCGTTCTGTGGCCAGGACCGTGAGGCGACGTACAGCCGGATGTCGGGTGTTTCAGACAAGGTCTCTAAAAGCGTGTAAATCGAGTCGTGAGGTGCAAACGTTTCTGCGTTGGTCAAAATGACGATGCGCATCGATTGAACCCTTTCATCCGGATATCGCAGGCGACGGTTACCTCAAGATCTGGCGAGGGCGCCGTAAATCGGAAAGCATGACTTGCGACGGAGACTGACTAAACTGTCTGTGATCGCAATATGATCCACGAACGATCAGTCGCTTGCTTCCACGAGGCCGCGCCCTTCCAACAAAGCGCTAACATGTGGCGGGCGCCCCCGAAAGGTTTGATACAGCACCTCCGGATCCCGACTGCCACCGGCTGAGTAGATGTGATCATGGAGGCGCTTTGCCGTCTCGGCGTCGAAGGCGTTGCCGGTTTCCTGGAAGGCGTTAAATGCGTCAGCGTCCATGACTTCCGACCAGAGGTAGCTGTAGTAGCCCGCAGCGTAGCCGTCTCCGGCGAACAGGTGGAGGAAGTGTGGAAGCCGGTGTCGGGCTGTGATCTCCTGCGGCATGCCGATGTCGGCCAGCGTGGCGGTTTCGAATGTGTCGACGTCAAAGTCGTCGTCGATCTCCATTTGATGCAGGCGTATGTCGAGGATTGCAGACGCAAGATACTCAACGGTCGCGAACCCTTGATTGAAATTTTCAGCCGCGCGAAGTTTTTTCAACAACGCGGTCGGGATGGGGTCACTCGTCTCGGCGTGTACCGCATACGCTGAGAGAATTTCCTCGGTCAGCAGCCAATGCTCGAAAAGCTGAGAGGGCAGTTCTACGAAATCCCGCGAGACGCTTGTGCCGGACACCGAGGGATAGGTGACTGCCGAAAGCAGCCCGTGGAGTGCGTGACCAAACTCGTGAAACAGTGTCACGGCGTCATCATAGCTGAGCAGTGCTTTCGCGCCGGGCGCCGGCTTCACGAAGTTCATGACGTTAACGATCACTGGTGTCACAACATCGTCGAGGGCCTGTTGGCGACGCAGTGCGCTCATCCATGCGCCGCTCATTTTTGACGGCCTCGCGAAATAATCTCCGCAAAAAAGGCCGACCACGTTTCCATCCGCATTGCTGACATCCCAGACGCGGACATCGGGGTGATACATCGCGATGTCCGTGCGCGCGCTGAACGTCAGGCCGAACAGACGCCTGGCCGTGTCGAACGCCGCATCGATCATCCGATCGAGCTGGAAATACGGTTTGAGCGTTGCTTCATCGAGATCGTATTTTTCAGCGCGAACCTTCTCGGCATAATGACGCCAGTCCCAGGGTTGGAGCGCTTCGTTCATTCCTTCGACGCTTGCAAAGGCCTGCAGGTCGTCACGCTCCTGTCGTGCGCGACGGCGTGCCGGACCCCAGACCGTCGTCAAGAGATCTTCAACTGCGGCGGGTGTCTTCGCCATGGCGTTTTCGAGTTTAAGATCAGCGAAGGTTGCAGCGCCGATGAGACTGGCCCGTTCGGCGCGCAACGCGACGATTTCGCGGATGAGCGCGCGGTTGTCCGTCTCTCCTCCGCTCGCACCGCGCCCGGTCCAACCGGCAAACGCGGCCTCGCGCAAGTCACGCCGTTCCGAGAACTGCAGGAACGGATCGATGCTGGAGCGTGCGAGCGTGATCACGGCGTCGGCTGCGCTTTTCCGCTCTTTCGCCTCGCGCGCGGCGGCATCGCGGAGGAAATCCGGCAGCCCGGCGAGATCATCCTCGCCAGTTAACTCGAGTGTGAATGCGGCGTCATCGGCGAGCACGTTCTGTGTGAATTTGGTGGTGAGCTCGGCGAGACGCTCTGCCGTTTCGGCCATACGTGCCTTGCCTGCCTCATCGAGACCTGCCCCGGCGCGCAGGGCGTTTTTGTAGTAGCGCTCCAGAACCTGTTGCTGCTCAACCGTGAGGGCAAGCTCATCGCGTCGTTCATAGAGGGCCGCGATACGTGCGAAGAGTTTGGCATTCAGCACGATCTCGCTCGAGTGGCGCGCAAGGCGGGGGGCGATATCGCGCTCAACGGCCTGAAGGTCCGGGTTGGTGTCCGCACCAGAGAGATTGAAAAAAACGGACGCAACTTTCTCGATGTCACGGCCTGCACGCTCGAGCGCATCGATCGTGTTCGCGAACGTCGGTGTGTCGCTCAACTTGGCAATCGCGTTGATTTCGCTTCGATGATTTTCGAATGCGACCTCGAATGCGGGCGTGAAATGTGCGGCTGTGATCTTGTCGAAAGGCGGCGCCTCGTGCGGTGTCGACCAGTCATCGAGCAGCGGATTGGTCGGCTCTTGAGATGGCGTTGACATAGGTCCCTCCTCGCACGGATGGCGCGAGCACGCGTACGCGCCCGCAACCTCTTGCGCGACGATAGACCGTTCGTGGTGACTTTGCGAAGTTGCGTTTCGCCTCAGGCCGAGAAGGCGAGACGCACGCGATCGACCTGGCTTGCAACCGGATTTTGCGGCGCCGGAGCGGGGGCAGGGCGTGGCGTTTCGAACGTCACGTCGAGACGTTTGACCGTATCGAGGAGACGGAAACTTGCATGCACGAGTTGCTGCAGCTTTTCCGGAAGGTCTTCGAAATTACGTACGTGGCTCGGCCGGGAAATCGCATCGAGCTGTATCTTGCGACGCTCAGCGAGGGCCTGATCGCGATCAATCGACTTATCGTTCAACGCACGGCGAATGAGCAGCCAGGACGAGACCTGCATCAACCGGGTCGTCAGGCGCATGCTCTCCGTTGCATAGGCCAGTGACAGGTCCGTCTCGAGACAACGCGCTTCCTGACGGCATGGCGCTGGTCGAAGATACGGCAGCCTATCTTCGACCAGCGCCATGCCGTCGCGATACAGTTTTTGGAAGTGCTCGGAGCTGGCGTAGTGCTCTGTGAAGGCAATCGGCTCGGACGCCATCGATACGGCACTTGAAGGCAGCGGACGCTGCGCGGACGAACATTCACTCATGACGCGAGGTACCCAAATACTGAATATCGACTTCGTATGATGCGCGATCGTGGCATGCAAGCGGCAGACCGCAAGCGTGACGCGATTTCGATGTTGCAAGGCTTCGCTGAGCAAAGCGTTAACGCGCTGTACCGCGATGGCACGGCTGAGACTCAACGATCGCCAGGAAGTCCGCGGGTTGCCAACTCGCGCAAAAAAAAGAGCCGCTCAAAGGAGCGGCTCGAAAGTTAACAGGGAGGCGTCAAACAGGAAGAGCAAGTCTTGCCTGCAGATCCAGAGGACTGGATACCCTGACGTTATCGCGCGATGGCTAATGCCCAGTTAATGCTGTGCCAGAAACCGACAGACCAGAACTGCCGTCGGCCTGCATCGCGCACTGCAACCATCAACGTCTTACGATTTGAACGCCTGTTCAGCGGCGCTCATGTGCGACTTCCGCGCCGTGATCTCTGCTTCGACGCGGAGGATTTCGTCGCGGAGCGCCGCGATACGCTCGTCCAGTTCGGCGCGCGAAAGCGCCGAGAGGTCTTCGCCGAGGCTTGGACCGGCTTCCTTCTTCGGATCGGGGAATACGTCTTCGAGATCCATGATCATTCTCCTTGCGCCGCGTCGTCACGCCAATTTGGCGGACGGGACTGGCGGGCCTTGTGCGTTCGCGTTGTCTCCTGCGGCGCAATTTGCGAGAGAGATCGCCAAGCCGCCCGTTCACTTACAGGATGATCCACGATGACTGAAATCCCGGAGTTCATGCAGGCGGTTGCAATCGACGGAGCCGGAGGTCCGGATGTGCTGTCGCTCGAACAGGCGCGCACGCCGTATCCGGGCGAAGGCGAAATTCTCATCCGGGTCGCCGCTGCCGGGGTCAACCGACCGGACGTGTTGCAGCGGGAAGGGCATTATCCTCCGCCGAAGGGGCATTCACCACGCCTGGGTCTCGAGGTAGCGGGCACTGTGGCTGTCGCGGGACGCGGGACGACGCGCTTCAAGGAAGGGGACGCCGTTTGCGCGCTCGTGAATGGTGGTGGTTACGCGACCTTCTGCATTGCTGATGAGGGCGCTGTATTGCCAATGCCCGACGGGCTGACACCAGTAGAAGCGGCCGGACTGCCAGAGACCGTGTTCACGGTCTGGCACAACGTTTTCGAGCGGGGGGCGCTGCAGTCCGGGGAGTGGCTGCTGGTGCACGGCGGATCGAGCGGGATCGGGACGACGGCCATCCAGATGGCGAAGGCACGTGGCGCTCACGTGGTTGCGACGGCGGGGAACGCCGAGAAGTGTGAGGCCTGCCGCAATCTCGGCGCTGACCGCGTGATCAACTATCACGAAGAAGATTATGTCACCGCGACCAAAGAAGTCACCGGCGGCGGTGCGAACACTATTCTCGATATGGTTGGCGGAGATTATATTGAGCGGAACATCAAGGCGGCGGCACCCGATGCGCGGATTGTGCAGATCGCGTTCCTGAACGGCTCAACCGCAGAAGTGAACTTCATGGCGCTGATGTTGAAGCGCCTGACGCTCACAGGCTCGACCTTGCGGGCACGCACGGCGGAGATAAAAGCCGGAATCGCGCGAGCTGTTGAACGGGAAATCTGGCCGGAGGTTGCGGCAGGCAAGGTGCGTCCCATCGTGGATTCGACGTTTGCCCTCGCCGATGTGCGGGACGCGCACGCACGAATGGACGGCGGATCACACATCGGGAAGATTATTCTGACGATGGACTGATGACAGCGCCGGTGCGTGGGGCGTTGTTAGAGCTCTCACGCTCAGGCGGCGGACCACGACAAACCGTTGATGGCTGCGACGGGTTTTTTGTCTGCACCATCGAACAAGCTATCGAGCGTTGCCTGATCGCGCTGCTGTCCGGGCTGCAGATGAATTCCGCTTGGAACGAACAGGCAGTCGATCCCGGCCGCATGCGCACCGCGCACATCGGTTTTCAGTCCGTCGCCGATTGCGAGGATACGGTCGTTGCCCGGCAACTCGCCGCGGGCTGTGCAAATGCGGTCGCGACACAGATCGTAAATCGGGAGATGTGGTTTGCCGGCATAGATCACTTCGCCACCGATCTCCTCGTACAACACGGCCAAGCCGCCAGCGCAGTGGACGATCTCTTCGCCGCGCTCGACCAGGAGATCAGGGTTGGCACAGATCATCGGGACGCCGCGTTCATAAAACGCCATCAGCCGTTCGCGGTAATCTTCCGGGGTCTCGGTGTAGTCGTCGAACAGCCCCGTGTTGACAATCAACTCCGCGCTGCCCGCGTCGACGAGCGTCACATCCAGACCTTCGAACACGGGCCGGTCCCGTTCAGGGCCTAGGTGAAAGATAGGCTGGCCTGCGCGCTCCGCGATGAGATGGCGCGTCACGTCGCCGGATGTCACGATCGCATCGTAGGCCGTGTCGGGGAGCCGGTAGTGCACGAGTTGCTCGGCGATTTCGGTATTCGGACGCGGGGCATTGGTGATGAGCACGACTGTGCCGCCTTCAGCGCGGTAAGCAACCAGTGCTTCCGCCGCGGCGGCGAACGGCTCGCGCCCGTTGTGCACGACGCCCCAGATGTCACAAAGCCACGCGTCGTAGTTTGCGGCCAGCGTATGTGCACTGGTGATGATCGGAATCAAAATGGGGCCCAGGTGTCATAAGAAGTGGTGCGGATCGACATGCACCAGAGGCACAGGCCGATCCTCTTGAATGCACCTGACTTATGCTGCGGCGCTCTCCTCGGCAACCTCTGCTGCCACCTGGGGCAGAAGCGGCTTCGGTTCAGAGAATAGATAGCCCTGACCGAGGTTGGTACCCACCGAGACAACCTTCGAGAGCTGGTCGCGACGTTCAATGCGATCGACGATGATTGTCTGCCCGCTGTCACGTGCGACGCTCTGGATCGTAGCCGCCCGCGCGCGCGCATCTGCCTCGTTGAGGCCGGCATCGAAAAACGCGGCGTAAGGCAGCTTGATGAAGGCCGCATCGATCTCGCGACCGTTTGCGATGGCCTGCTCCGCATTGTGCACCTTGTCGATCGAGATGCGGAAACCAAGGCCCGCAAATTGCCGTAGGGCCGCGCGGATCGCCGGATCGCCGGACGTGACGGAGGCGTGGTCGACCTCGATAATCATGTACGGCGCGACGTCACGAAGCCCATTGGCGGCTTTTGCGAGATCCGTTACGAAGCCTGCGTCCTGAAGCGCTTCGCGAGACAGGTTACAGAACAATGGCTGCGCCTGTTGACGCTCGGCAAGTTTGCGCAACAGCCGTGCGGCGCGCACCATGACGAGGTGATCGAGCGAGACTGTTACCTGCGCATCACGGATCGCATCCGCGTGATCTTCGGCGGCCAAGACGTTGCCATCGGCCTGTTTGATGCGTCCGAGAACCTCGAAGAAGCGCACCTTGCGATCGTTGATCGACAGAATCGGCTGGAGATAAATTTCGATCCGGCGCGCCTTGCTTGCTTCGCGGATACCTTCTGCGATGGGGTCGAGTGTGCGCGGTGCGCCAAACTCTGACAAATCAATCGGACCGGTCGGCGCCGCGGATGCTGGTACGGGATCGAGATCGGGCATTGCGATCAAGGACGTCTCGCCGGACTGACGGTGGCTCTGGTTTCTTGTGTCGCCTGATATTGCGATGGTCTCTTCGCTACTTTCCGCATTGGCTGCGTTCGGTTCTGCACTGCGACGCGCCCCCATGCCGACGGCAAGCTCCTGGACGAGCCCGTCGATGCTTCGACTCTCCGTTGGCGCCGGACGTGGCGAGGCAGGTTCAAATGAGACCGCCGCGGGCGGGACCATATCGCGCTCATCATTCGCGCCGAACCGGAGCGCATCATCATCGCCCCGAGTTGCCGAGATGGCGTCGTAAGGCGAGGCATCACGTCCGCTGGCGAAGACACCGCCAGCGTCGCGCGGGATTGCGTAGGGTTCCGGCAGATCCTGCTGCCCTGCTTTGCCCTGAGCGGTGTGACTGGCAAATTCGCGTTCGCTCGGGCCCGCAGATATCGCCTCCGCGTCAAGCCGAGGTGTCAGCCGTGCCTCGGCAATCTCGGCGGCCAGTGCGTCCAGTCCATCTTGCGCCAAAGCAGGTGAAGCTGCGGGCTCGGCGAATGAATGCGGTTTCGCAGGCTGTGGCCGGGTTTGCACGCCCGGTTGATCAATCTGCGGCGCGAACTCAACTGCATCGAAATCCGGAACGCTGCGATCCGCAGGCGTGACGTCGCCCTGGTGCACGGCGTCGTCCAGCTCGGTGACGTGCTGCTCGAGCGCGCTCACGCGGCGGTCGAGCAGATCAACCCCCTGCATGCGACGAACGAAAACGTGAAGGAATGATGTGCTGATGAACAGCATCAACGCAGCGAGGATCGCAACAGGGAGTTGCGTGCCGAGATGCGCGTAGAGGCCAAGTCCCAGCGCGGATGAGACAAGCCCCATCGCGATGAAGACGAGCGCATCGCCGCTGCCGCCTTTTCTGGCGGGCTTGCGTGCTGCGGTGCGTGATTGCTCGGCAGCGTGGACCGCAGGCATGCCGCCGAGATCCGGCGCTACCATGTCCATTGGCTGCATACCGTTGCGCTCATACACGCCAACGTCTTGATGCAGTTGGTCGCCCCTGCCCCTCATGACGGCCCCCTCTACTTTATCCCACCAGAGCCGTCGGTCACCTCGCGCAGCACGCCGAAGACACACTACGTGTTGCGAGTGTCAGGGCGCAGAGCTGACGAGCGGTTCGACTCGTACTGGCAACACTGTGGCTCGCAGGACGCCGATCACAACGCGCTGGCAAAACATATCCTCAGTTTTCACAGGCTGTTTGCCTTTTGCCGGTACGCTGGCGTGGCAGGTGCGGCTTTCTTGCCGCAATTGAGCCGCGGAATCGCTCTTAAGCGGTGATTTACCGATTCAGGTTGAATTCGGTCACCGTCACAGCGTTTCCAGTCGAATAAGGTTAGTGCCATGTCGCGTTTTGCTTCCAGTTTGTCTCTCGGGCCTGAGGCTCCTGCGT
>JBCAXC010000068.1:0-8930 GCA_038534255.1 Pseudomonadota bacterium | reverse complement strand
CGAGATTGCCAAGCATGAACCGCATCGTGTTCCGACTACGCGGGCGATCTGCGGATCGGGAAGGAAATCCTGAAGACCAGCATCGATGCCTATCGCAAGTTGCGGAACACGATGCGGTTCATGCTTGGCAATCTCGCGCATTCGAACGCGATGGATCGCGTGGCGCTGGCCGACATGCCGGAGCTTGAGCGGTATATCCTCCATCGCCTCAGTGAACTCGATGCGCTGGTGCGGCAAGGTTACGAGGACTTCGAGTATCGCCGGGTGTTCGAGGCGCTTTCGAATTTCTGCAACCTCGAGCTGTCGTCGTTCTACTTCGACGTTCGCAAAGACACGCTCTATTGCGAGCCGCACTCGAGCCTCGCGCGGCGTGCGGCGTTGACGGTGCTTGAGGAGCTTTATTCCTGCCTCACGGCATGGCTCGCGCCGATGCTCGTGTTCACGATGGAAGAGGTCTGGCTGGCGCGCAATCCGGGCGAAGAGGAGAGCGTGCATTTGCGGCTGTTCCCGGATGTGCCGGCGGCGTGGCGTGACGATGCGCTGGCTGCGAAATGGCAGAAGGTGCGTCGCGTCCGGCGCGTGATCACGGGCGCGCTTGAGATCGAGCGACGCGAAAAGCGTATTGGCTCGAGTCTCGAAGCCGCGCCGGAGGTTCATGTGAGTGACGCTGATCTGCGCGCGGCAGTCGATGGGCTCGATCTTTCCGAGATCGCGATTACGAGTGGACTTACGCTCACGGATGGCGAGGGGCCGGCGGACGCGTTCCGTCTCGACGACGTGAGCGGTGTTGCGGTTGTCCCGGCGAAAGCTGAGGGAACGCGGTGTGCCCGCTCGTGGCGGGTGACGGACGATGTTGGCAGCGATCCGGCATATCCCGACTTGTCTGCTCGCGATGCCGCAGCGGTGCGTGAGTTCGACTCGCGCGCGCAGGCGGCGGAGTAGAGCCGATGGCGATCGATCAGGATGGAGAAATCGTTGCAAGCCGTGGCAGTTGCACTGCGCTCGGGCTGGTCATCGCGGCATTCGCGCTGATCGCGGATCAGGCGCACAAGTACTATATGCTGGAGATCGTCGGAATATCGCCGGGCGAGCGCATTCTCGTGTTGCCGTTCATGAACTTCGTCTACGCCATCAACAAGGGCATCAGTTATGGCTGGCTGCAGATGGAGAGCATGAACGGGCAGTATGCGCTGACCGCGTTTGCTGTCGTTGCATCCATCGTGCTGCTCGTCTGGCTGACCCGGGTGACGGGCCGTCTGCTCGCATCGGGGCTGGGGCTCATCATTGGAGGGGCGCTCGGCAACGGTATCGATCGGGTCCGGATCGGTGGTGTGTTCGACTACATCCAGCTCCATGCGAACGGCTACAGCTGGTATATCTTTAACATTGCAGATGCAGCGATCTTTGTTGGGGTGGTGTTCCTGCTGTACGACTCGCTCATCTTGAGTCGCAAAACTGCCGCAAACGACACCTAGCCGAGCGCGGCGGGTGTTCGATCCCGGGAGGGGTGCCATGTTGTCGATCCTGAAACGTCTGCCAATCGTCGCCGTGTTCAGCACGGGCCTGGCGCTTGGCGCCTGCGGTGGGATCGAGGTCGAATCGAAGCTGCTCGACAACATCGGCGTTGGCGGGTTGATCGGCGATGGCAAACACACGGAACAGAAGGTCGCGGCGCGCTCCGGCCTTGTGGTGCCGCCTTCCAAGCAACTCCCGCCGCCGGGTGGGGGCTCCGCTGCTGCGATCCCCGGAGAGGCCGCATTCCCGCAAAATCCTGAGGAGCGTGAAGCAGCGGCGAAGCGTGCCGCCGAAGCGAAGCGCAAGAAGGAGTGCAGCGACGAGGACGGTGCGTTCGGCAATCGTCAGAGCGGTCGCCACAGCGATCAGGAGCTTCCCGGCTCCGAGAAGAAAAACAATGCGGACTGCTCGTCTCCGCTGAAGGACTTTCTCGGCAATTCGCTATAGTTCTCCTTGTTGAGCCTGCGTGCCGCAATCGTGGCCCTTCCGAGACGTCACGATCCCGACTTCACGCCGACCGCGCTTAACAATCTGTAATTTGACATGACGGGGTGGTGCACGGAGTTTCCTGTGTCATGAGCACCCGGCACTCCTGCCCGGTGCGCGCTCCCCACTCACAGGTGTCACTCGATATGACCGCTTTGACCCAACTTGCGGCCCGGGTACGGCAAACGACTGTGAGCACTGCGGCTGCAGCCGTCGCCGGTGTTCTCACAATTTCCTCCGTCACAGGCCTGACTTCCATGACAGCATCGTCTCTTCTCACCGTTGCGCCCGCGCAGGCGGCATCGAACGACAAGCGTGCCGGGCACGCTGTTCTGGAAAACGGGATGGAAGTTGTGGTTATCCCGGATCACCGTGCGCCGGTGGTCACGCACATGGTCTGGTACAAGGTCGGCGCGGCAGATGAGCCAATCGGCTATTCCGGTGTGGCGCACTTCCTCGAGCATCTTATGTTCAAGGGCACGGAGAAAATTGCGCTCGGAGAGTTCTCGAAAATCGTTGCGCGCAATGGCGGTCAGGACAACGCCTTCACGAGCCAGGACGTGACGGCCTACTTCCAGCGCGTTGCGAAGGATCGCCTCCCGCTCGTCATGGGCATGGAGGCGGACCGGATGGTCAATCTCAAGCTCGATGAGGAGTCTGTGCGGACCGAGCGGGATGTCGTGCTCGAAGAGCGACGCTCGCGCGTCGAGAACAGCCCGTCGAGCATCTTGAACGAACAGGTGATGGCAACGCTTTACTACAGCCATCCGTACGGTAACCCGGTGATTGGCTGGCAGCACGAGATCGCAGCGTTGAACCGGAAAGACGCGATCGCATTCTATGAGCGCTTCTATGCGCCGAACAATGCGATCCTCGTCGTCGCGGGCGATGTCACGCTCGAAGAAGTGATGGAGCTCGCGAACGACACGTACGCCAAGATCCCACGCAATGCCGAGATCGAGACGCGGAAGCGGACCACCGAGCCGCCGCACCGTGGTGCACGGCAGATCGCACTGTCGGACCCACGCGTCGGCCGGGCGACGTGGCAGCGCGCTTATCTCGCCGAGAGTTATAATACGGCCAAGCCCGGCGAGGCCGAGGCCATGGACCTGCTCATGAAGGTCGTCGGCTCCGGCGTGACGAGCCGCATCTATCAAGACATGGTCGTCCGCAAGAAAGTCGCAACGAGCGCAGGTGGATGGTATTCCGGCAGTGGCCTCGACAGCGGTCGCATCGGCCTCTACGGCGTCGCAGCGGCGGGCAAATCCCTCGACGACGTCGAGACGGCGATTGATGCGATCATTGCCGACGTTGTCGCGAACGGCGTAACGGAAGCTGAACTGAAGCGTGCGAAGGCGGCCTATCTCGCGGACTACATCTACGGCAATGACAATCAGTCCGCGTTGGCGCGACGCTATGGCTGGACTCTCGCGACGGGCGGAACCGTCGAGGACGTTGAGGCATGGCCGGACCGTATTCGCGCCGTAACGCTTGATCAGGTCAATGCGCAAGCCAAGGCAGTCTTTAATCTTCGCGCGTCGGTGACGTCTCGCCTGACGCCGGCGAACGACACGACGCCTGCGGGCGCGGCGGAGGATAAATCATGACCCTGGTCCACTCTCTTCGCAAACTTGCGATTGCCTCAGCAGCCGTCGCCACTCTCTCTCTTTCGGCCACGCAGGATACGGCACACGCCATGGAAATTCAGGACGTCACCAGCCCAGGCGGCATCAAGGCCTGGCTGGTGGAAGAACATGGTTTGCCGCTGATCGCGATGCGGTTCGGATTCAAGGGTGGCGCGTCGGAAGATCCGGACGGCAAGGAGGGCGTTGCCAACCTGTTGACCATCCTGATGGACGAAGGCGCCGGTGACATGAAGGCGGCCGCGTTTCAGCAGAGAATGGAAGAGCTTGCGGTCAAGATGAGCTTTGATGCGGGGCGGGATACGCTCAGCGGCTCGTTCCAGACGCTCACGGCGAACCGCGACGAAGCCATTCAGCTCTTCAAGATCGCGCTGACGCAGCCGCGGTTTGACGATGATGCTGTGGCGCGGATGAAGGCGTCGGTGAAAAGTTCGCTCGCGTTTGATGCCAAGGACCCGAACAAGGTCGCATCGCGTGCATGGACCGAGACCGCGTTTGCGGGGCATCCCTATGCGCGCCCGGTACGCGGCACGAAAGAGAGTCTCGAAACCATTACGGCGGAAGATCTCAAGAGCTATCGCAAACGCGTGATGGCGCGCGATACCCTGCGTGTCACGGTGGTCGGAGACATCACGCCTGCCGAACTCGGCCCGATGCTCGATGATATGTTTGGTGGCATCTCCGAGACATCACAGCGGCGCGAGATCCCTGCGTTGACGTTACCTGAAAAGGGCGTGACGAAACAGATCGAAATGGATGTACCGCAGTCGGTCGCGCAGTTCGGCCATCGCGCGTTTGCCCGCGACGACAAGGATTTTATCGCGTCCTACATCCTGAACTACATCATCGGCGGTGGCGGCTTCAATTCGCGACTGATGGAAGAGGTGCGTGAGAAGCGCGGACTCGCTTACTCGGTCTACAGCTACGTAGCGCCCTACGAACACACGGCGATCTTCCTCGGCGGCGTTGCGACCAAGAATGAGGAGATCGACCGCTCGCTGGATGTCATTCGTGACGTGCTGACGCGCATGGCGAAGGAGGGGCCGTCGCAGGTCGAACTTGCTAACGCCAAGCAGTATCTGACCGGTTCCTATGCGCTGCGCTTCGACTCGTCTTCGAAGATCGCGTCGCAACTGTTTTGGGTGCAGATGGAAGACTTGGGCAAAGCCTACATCACGGACCGCAATTCGCTGATCGAGGCTGTGTCGCTCGAGGACATCAAGCGCGTTGCCAAGCGTCTGCTTCAACCGGACAGCCTGATTGTCACGATTGTCGGCAAGGCGTCGAAAAGCTGAACCGGCGCTCCAGGCGGTGCGTGCTCCACCCTAACGCAGGGATACACGCACTCCTGCCGCTTTCTGATTCCCTCGGGTTTCGGTGCGTTTATGAGCATGGCATCGATCATGCTTCACCGATCCACAGACGAATGGTGAACGCGTGAGCAGGGTGCCTGACATGACGATACATACGCCCGCGGCTCTTGTGACGGGTGATCGGCGTTCTGATCGGGATGCTGTGTCGATGAATTTGGCACGCCAGCCATATCATCAGGTGCTCAGCGGTTGTGATGCCGAAGCGCTTGGGCGGGATGATCTCGCGAGCGTTTGCACGCCCGACCTGGACTCGAAGCTTGGCGAGGCCGTTCAGACCATGCGTCGGGACTATCAGAGCGGCGGCCAGCCGTTCATGCAGATCGCCAATGCGCGCGATGATCTGCCTGCCATGCAGGATGCGCTCGCCCGGCTCTCGGCCAACGCCAAGACCATCGTGTTCTTCGGGACGGGTGGCTCCAGCCTAGGTGGACAGGTGCTTGCGCAAATCGCCGGGTGGAACATTCCGGGTGATCGTGGCGAACGGCGCGGCTCCGGGAGCGCAGGTTCGGAGGCGCCACGCCGCCCGCGGACGCGGTTCTACGACAACCTCGACGGGCGCACGCTCGCGCGCACACTTGCATCGCTCGATCTTGCGACGACCCGTTTTGTCATCACTTCGAAGTCTGGAAACACAGCGGAAACGCTGATCCAGATGGTGGCGGCCCTGCAGGCGGTGAGTGACGCGCAGCTCAGTTCGCGGATCCCGGAGTTGTTTCTCGGGGTCAGCGAACCGGCCGAGGGTGCTGCGGAACACAATGCCGTGCGGCGGCTCTGCCTGCGTTACGGCATCCCCTGTCTCGACCACCCAACGGACATCGGTGGGCGTTACTCGGCATTGACTGTGACAGGCATGCTGCCAGCGCTCGCGCGTGGGCTTGACCCGGTTGAGATCCGCGCCGGTGCGCAGGCTGTGGTGGACGCTTTGACGAGTGATGCCGTTGCAGACAATGTCTGCAACTGGGCACCTGCAGCGGGTGCGCGCGCCGTCGGTGGTCTGTTGCTCAACGGCGGTGTCTCGACGTTTGCCCTGATGCCGTATGGCGACCGGCTCGGTCGTCTGGCGCCATGGTATGCGCAACTCTTTGGTGAGAGCCTTGGCAAGAACGGACGTGGCGCGACGCCAGTGGCCGCACTTGGCCCGGTCGATCAGCACAGTCAGTTGCAGTTGTGGATGGATGGTCCGCGAGCGCACATGATCTCGTTCGTGCGTGAGCGTACGCATGAGGCCGGGCCGGTGCTCGATACGGAGCTCGCTGAAGTGGCGGGGCTCGGATACCTCGCAGGCAAACCGGCGGCTGCGCTGGTTGATTCGCAGGCAGAGGCTGTGCCCGAGGCGCTGCGCCAAGCCGGGCGGCCCCATCGCATTTTCGACATTGAGAACCTCGACGGGTTTGTGGCTGGCGGACTGCTGATGCATTTCATGGCCGAAACGGTGTTGCTCGGCACCCTGCTGGCCGTCGATCCGTTTGACCAACCTGCCGTCGAGACGGGCAAGAAGCTCGCGCGTGATCTGTTGAGTGGTGGTTGAGGTTGGCTTTTGACGGCTTGCGTCCGTCCACAGGGTGACAACGAGCAAGGGTCTCTCGCGGATTTCCGCTATCATGCGGGTTCTCCGTTCGCTCGATTCTCCCGGCTCGCGACATGCCTCTGCGTCAGCTTTCTGCGTCGACCATCAACCGCATTGCGGCGGGGGAAGTGATCGAGCGCCCGGCGAGTGTTGTTAAGGAACTCGTCGAGAACGCGATCGATGCTGGCAGTCGACAGATTGATGTGACGACGGCTGATGGCGGGCTTTCGCTGATCCGGGTCGTCGATGACGGCTGCGGGATGAACGGGGCGGAGCTGGCGCTGGCGATCGAGCGGCACGCGACATCGAAACTCGATGACGAAGATCTGCTGAATATTGCGACGCTCGGATTTCGCGGTGAGGCCCTGCCCTCGATCGGGGCGGTGGCGCGGCTGGCAATCCGCAGTGCAAAGACGTCCGGCACCGGGGCGGAGATCGTTGTTGATCGTGGGCGGAAAGAAACGGTGCGGCCCGCTGCGCAAAACCCCGGCACCGCGATCGAGGTCGAAGATTTATTCTCCGCGACGCCAGCACGTCTCAAGTTCATGAAGTCGGAACGCGCTGAGAATGGCGCGATCTCCGACATGCTGCGGCGGATCGCGATGGCGCGTCCGGATGTCGGGTTCTCGCTGGTGTCCGGCGGACGCCAAGTCTTTCGCCTCCCGCCAACCGGGCGTGACAGCGATGCGTTGCTGGCGCGGCTCGGGCGTTTGCTTGGCGCGGACTTCATGGAAAATGCGTTGGCCATCGATGCTGTGCGTGAAGGTGCGCGGTTGCGGGGGTTTGTCGGGCTGCCGACGCTGCATCGTGCGACAGGCGGGGGTCAGTTTCTCTTCGTCAACGGGCGGCCGGTGCGGGACAAGGTCCTGCTCGGCGCCGTCCGCGGTGCCTATGGCGATCTCATCCCGCGCGGGCGCTATGCGATGCTGGCGCTCTTTCTCGATCTGCCGGCGCGCGACGTCGACGTGAATGTTCACCCTGCCAAGACCGAGGTGCGCTTTCGCGACAGCGGGGGCGTGCGCGGTCTGATCGTCGGGGGCATCAGGGAAGTCCTGGCGAACGCCGGACATCGCGCGTCGTCGCATCTCGGCAATCAGGTTTTTGCAGGTGATCTGGCGCGATTGCCCGAGGCGGCTGCCGCGTCAAATGAGAGCGTCGGGGCGTCGCAGTTTGTGCATCCTGAAGGGGCTGGCGTGCCACCCGGCATGACGCGGGCATTCGCGGAGGAGATGCAGGCCCCACTTGCGCCTTCACTGGCGGCGCCGTCCGGTGCTGTCGCTGAGAATGATGCGACCATTGCTGCGGCGATTGCCCGGCCGCTCGGTGCGGTGCGCGCGCAACTGCATGAGAACTACATCGTGGCGCAGACGGAAACGTCGATCGTGATTGTCGATCAACACGCGGCGCACGAGCGGTTGGTCTACGAGCGGATGAAAAAGGCGCTGGCGAATGGCGGCGTTGCGCGTCAGGGGCTGCTGCTGCCCGAGGTTGTTGAGATTGACGAGGCAGCTGTGGCCCGGCTTGAGGCGGCGCGTGACGATCTCGAGGCGCTTGGGCTTGCCGTTGAGGCGTTCGGGCCCGGTGCTGTCGTTGTGCGGGAAGTACCGGCCTTGCTCGGCGATGTGGATGTTAAGGGGCTGGTGCGCGATCTGGCGGACGAGTTGGCCGAGAGCCGAGGCACACTCAGTTTGCGCGAGCGGCTGGAGTATGTCTGTGCGACGATGGCATGTCACGGCAGCGTGCGCTCCGGTCGGCGACTGACCGCGCCGGAAATGGATGCCCTGCTGCGCGAGATGGAGGCGACGCCGCATTCCGGCCAGTGCAATCATGGGCGGCCGACCTATGTGGAGCTGCAACTCACCGATATCGAGAAGCTGTTCGGGCGGCGATGATGTCAGTCACGTGACGCCGTGTAACGCCAGAAGACGACCTGCGTTTCGCCCCACGTGCGCGCCTCGATGGCTTCAAAGTCATCCGGGCAGATGATGTCCACGTCGGCTTTTTCCTCCATGACAATGACTGCGTGCGGAGCAAGCCACTGGCCTTTCGCCAGGGCTGCAACGGCGCGCTCGCCGAGCCCTTTTGCGTAGGGTGGGTCGAGGAAGCAGAGATTGAAGGGTGCGAGTGCGCCAACCGGGCCGGGTGATGTTGCGTCGCGCCGGAATATCTTTGTCTCGCCGGTGAGGCCGAGGGCTTCAACGTTCTCGCGAATACGTGCGCGTGCGCCGGCATCAGTCTCCATGAAAAGCGCGTAGACAGCGCCGCGGGAGATGGCTTCGATGCCGAGCGCGCCTGTGCCAGCGAACACGTCGAGGACGCGCAGTCCATCGAAGGGTTGGGCGCAGG
>JBCAXC010000067.1:0-8951 GCA_038534255.1 Pseudomonadota bacterium | reverse complement strand
CTCGTCGCCGTGCCGCTTTTCGTCTTCATGGGCATCATGATGGAGAAAGCGGGTTTGATGGAGCGGCTGTTCGACAGCATCCAGCTGATGATGTCCCGTATTCGTGGCGCGCTCTTCATTGCCGTGCTGTTCGTCTCGACCGTCTTTGCTGCCGCCACCGGCATCGTCGGCGCCTCGGTGACGATCCTCGGCATCATGGCCGCGAAGACGATGAACCGCTCGGGCTATGACGTCCGCCTCGCTGCCGGTTCAATCACCGCGGGCGGAACGCTCGGCATCCTCATCCCGCCGTCGATCATGCTCGTCGTGATGGGCCCGGTGCTTGAAGTGCCGGTGACGGACCTGTTTGCCGCAGCTATCGTGCCGGGGATTATTCTCGCGACGCTCTACGTGATCTACACGATGATCCGTTGCTGGATTAACCCGAGCCTCGGTCCGGTCCTGCCGGTCGAAGATCAGCCGGAAACATCGCCGTATTACTTCTTTGAAGTGATGCTGGCGCTCGGAGGTCTGATCCTCTTCTTCTATCTGATGTTTACGCAGTTCTTCCTGTCGGTCGCCTGGCTCGCGATAATGATCGGTCTGTTCTACGTCTTCCGGGCGCTCAAGCCTGGCGGATTTTATTTCGCAGACCTCTGGAAGGACCTTTTCATCGGCCTCGTGCCGCCGACGATCCTTATCGTCATGGCGCTCGGCTCGATCCTGAAAGGTTGGGCAACACCTGCCGAGGCGGCAGCCTGTGGCGCATTCGGTGCGATCCTGCTCTCGGCAATGTACCTGAAGCTCACGCCGTCCGGTCTCTACGACGCGTTGATCAAGACGCTGGAGATCACCGTCCTGATCATGTTCCTCGTCGCAGCGTCGAACTTCTTCGGTGCGGTCTTCTCGGCGCTAGGCACACCACGATTCCTGACCGAGCTGTTGCTCTCGCTCGATATGTCGCCGACGATGATCCTGATCGCCGTGATGGCGCTCATTTTCCTCCTCGGCTGGCCGCTTGAGTGGGTGCCGATCGTGCTGATCATTGTCCCTATCCTCGTGCCGCTGCTCGTCGAGCTTGACGTGAACCTGACGTGGTTTGCGATCCTCGTGGCGGTGAACTTGCAAACCGCGTGGCTCTCGCCACCGGTCGCGCTCTCGGCTTACTTCCTCAAGGGCGTCGTGCCGGAATGGGATCTGAAGGATATCTATCTGGGCATGATGCAGTTCATGGTGATCCAGGTCATCGGCCTCGCCTGCATCTTCATCTTCCCGGCCTTCGCGCTGCAGCTTCCCTACTGTCTTGGCCAACAAGGCAGTGTGGCGCTCTGTATGGTGGGGCTCAACTGACGCCCGAACGGATCGCAAACGCGACAAACGGTTAGAAAAAAGCCCGGCCAATTGGCCGGGCTTTTTTGATTGAACCAGTCTTGCCGTGCCGGAGGCCTGGGAAAGTGTTGCAGAGGTAGCGGCGTGAGCGACATCACGCGTCACGGCACTGTTCTCCTTACTTGGCTCGTTGCCTGGCCGGTTGTGACAGTACTGGTTCGTCTCATCGATCCGCTGCTCGCGGATGTCGGGCTGCCGGTGCGCACCCTCATCCTGACGGCGATACTTGTTCCCGTCATGAGCAATGTCGCGATGCCGGCCGTCACAGCGCTGGTCGAACTGCTCAACATCCGGGCGCGGGGCGCGAGAAAGCGGAAGCACGAAAACACCACGGCCGCCGAACCTGCGCGGCAGGTCGAGCGGCGGCTGTGTCAGTTGTCGGTGATCAGGTTGCCGACGAACGGCAGCTCGCGATAGCGGTTTGCGAGGTCCATGCCGTAGCCGACGACAAACACCTCTGGGCAATCGAAGGCCTTGAAGTCCGCATTGATCTCCCCCGCACGGGGCACAGGTTTGTCCAGGAGAACGCAGGTCATCGCGCTCGTCGCGCCACGATCCAGTACGAGTGCTTTCGCATGCGCCAGCGTGCGGCCGGTCTCCAGAATGTCATCGACGATCAGCACGTCGCGCCCTGCGATCTCTGACGTTATATCGCGCGTGACGCGAACCTCTCCACTTGAGAATGTGGCGTCGCCATAACTGGCGAGCGTCAAGAAATCGATTTCCGGCGTCAGGTCCGCATGATGGAGCGCGCGAACGAGGTCGCCAGCAAAAATAAAACTCCCCTTCAGGATCGGGACAACAAGCAGGTCGTGCGGCGCGCGTGCCGCGACCTCGCCAGCCAGCACTTTGATCCGCGCGGCGATCTCTGCCGCGCTGAAGATCACATCGATGCGTGTCGTGGGATCGGGGGCGTTGGCCATGTCATTAATGATCGTGTGGGTTCGGCGCAGTGTCTAACGCACTTGCCGGGCGAAGCGGACCCGCAGCTTGCGCGTGGCGTCCGGGGGCGCCGGAATGCGCGCGGAGAACGAGACTTCTTCCCCCGCGGCAACCGGTTCGTTGTGAACCTGTCGCGCCCACGTAAAGAGCTCATCCCCGCGTTTGTCAAACAGGACGAATACAACGGTCGGCACCTCCCGTTCAGAAGCCGACACGTTGCGGATCCGGCCAGTGACGTCGATCGCGCTGCGCCCGTTCTCCCGCGTCCATTCATAGCTGACGCCCGCGAAATCAAGACCGCGGAGATTAATATCAACACCCGCCGCCCGATAGAGCGATGAGGTTCCGGGCAAGGTGGCAACAACGCGGTCCGGCGCGAGCACGGCGATCCCGGCAAGGACGCCAATGATCGTCGCAAGCGCAAACCAGCCGAGGTGGATCGCCGCGCGCCGCCGCACAACGGCCGTCTGCGTTTGTGCTCCGCGACGCTCGACCGGCGTCACGACAGGCGGCGTTGCCGCAAAGTCGGTCGCAAACGGCGTGTCGGTCCGGATGTCGATGTGAGACCGGTCAAACGCCGGATCAGGCGCGATGTCATTCGGCGCGACGAAATCGGTCTCCGGATAATGCGTTGGCGCTGGTGGTGGCGGCCTCGTTCCGTTGCCGAACCCGCGCGGTCTCCCTTGTTGCATTGCCGACGAAGGTGCGGCGGTTCCGTTCGATTTCGCGTTCACCATTGCCGCTGCGTCGTGCGCCACAAAGTCTGGTGGGGCCGACGGGCTCAGCCGACGTCGCCGCACCGGCGGTGGCGCTGTGGTCTCGTCGGGAGCGGCCGGATGACCGTGTGCCCCGGCGGTGCGCTCGGGGACCGGCTGTCGAAACTCGGGTGGTCGCCGGGACGCACTATCGCCCTCGCCCGGCCTCGTCGTTCCACGCGGGGTCCGCACAGGGCCACGGGCAACCAGTCCATCCGGAACGCCAAGCGGCGCACGCCGATCAACCGGCGGAGGTGACGCGGGCGGCGTCGCAAACATCTCGCCAAGCGCGGCAGAAAGCTGAGGGTCCGCATCCACAACGTCAGACGACGATCGCACGGATGGCGGAGGCAAATTGGTGTTGGCCCCAGGCGCGTCTGCCAACTCCGGCGCAGGGTCCATCGCGCGATGCTCGTCATCGTCCGGGTGAAGGCCTTCTTGATGTGTCGAGTTTTTCTCCGCATCGACCGGCAGGGGTTCGTCCCGTTTAGATTGCGCGCTTTCGCCGGCACCTGGTTCTGCGTCTTCTGCGACGCCAGCCTCTTCGCCTGACGTTTCCGCGATCTCGGCCTGATCGCGCACGTCCTCGCTCTTGGCAGTCACGCGTTGCAGTCGTGGGGTCAGTCGCTCAGACGGCGGTTCCGCGACCTGGTTGTGTGTTGTCTCCGGCGCACCAGACGCCACGGGATCAGGGCGTGCCTCGTTTCGATCCGCCGCTTTCTTCGAGATGTCGACGGGACCCGCCTGAGACGGCGGTCTGGGCTTTGCCTTGGTCTTCGTCGTTGTGTCTGGCGCGTCGTCTTCTGGATCCGGTTCAGGTTCAGGGGCTCCAGCGCGCGCCAGAGCCCTGTCGCCATCCTCAATAGTCGTAGCCTCTTTCCTGGAGCGGGCCGCCTCATCAGACCGGACGTCGTCATCGTCGATATCTGCACGAGGCGCATCATCACCCGCTGCTGGGTCTGGCGCCGCCGACGCGTCCGGCGATGCAGCCTCCCGCTCTGAGGATGTGTCTTTCGCCGCAACTTTGGGCGCGGGCACCGGTGGCGCCTGCTTCTCCGCACGAACATCCGGTTTTGGCGCGGCCGCGTCAGGCGGTGTGTCCGCCGAATCGTCCCCGCGTGCCTGCACCTCGTCCTTGGAAGGCCTCACGGCAGCGGTAGGCGGGCCGGTTGGTGATGTCTCACGGTTGGGTGTGCCGTTGTGGGCGCGTTGAGAATCCGGAGCGGTCCGATCCGCAGGACGACCAACGGCTGGTGCGGTCGCTATCGGCGCCGCCTCGCTTTCCGGCACCTGCCAAACATGGGCGCAGCGTGAACAGCGCACACGCCGACCCGTGACGTTGACGCCCGGTCCGATTTCGAACCGCGCCGAACATTGTGGACACGTGAGGATCATTACAACTGGCCGAGACACCGCCGCTACGTGCCTCGTCTATAATCGGAAACCCGCATCAAATTAAGACCGGGCGCATGCCAACAAAGGCGTCATTTTGATGCCGGGGCTGGCCCGCAGAATTGCCGCAAACACCTGTGATTGGCGGACGACCAGCTTATGATGGCCGCATGATTCGATTGCAGAATGTCGGGTTGCGCTACGACCACGGGCCGCACGTGCTCCGGGACGTCAGCTTCCACCTGAAAGAAGGTTCTTTTCACTTCCTCACCGGCCCCTCGGGAGCGGGTAAGACCTCGTTGCTGCGCCTCATGTTCATGTCGCTGCAGGCAACCGATGGCAAGGTCCAGCTCTTCGGCAAGAACATCTCCCGCGTCTCGGCCACCCGGCGCGCCCAGTTGCGTCGGCGCATCGGGATCGTGTTCCAGGATTTCCGGCTGCTCGATCACCTGACGACGTGGGAGAACGTTGCGTTGCCGTTGCGTGTCGTCGGCCGCCGCACATCGGACTATCGCGAAGACGTCACCGATCTGCTGCAGTGGGTCGGTCTCGGTGATCGCATGCACGGTTACCCGGCGGTGCTGTCCGGCGGTGAAAAGCAGCGCGCCGCGATTGCACGTGCCGTGATCGGCAAGCCGGAGCTGTTGCTCGCCGATGAGCCAACCGGCAATGTCGACCCACAGATGGCCCGTCGTCTCCTGCGTCTCTTTATTGAGCTCAATCGGCTCGGCACCTCGGTCGTGATCGCCACGCACGATCATCAGCTCATGGACCAGTTCTCGGCCCCGCGTCTTGAAATCAGGGATGGCAATGTCCGCATCTTATGATGACCGCTCGAGAGGCTACGTCCGTGATCCTCATGGCGCACGCGACGGCGGTCGAGAACCAACAACGGGCAGATCGCTGAGCGACGCCCTTGCCGAACATGCTGGCCAGCGCGGGCAGGCGCACCCGCAAACCGCCGCGGACCCGCGTCAGCGTCCGACCCATCCCGATGCACGCACGGCGACCGGAGCTCCGCCTGCGGGAGCTGCAGGTCAGGCAGCGCAATCACCAGCCGAGCCCCTGACAGGGCCCTCAGCGACCGGCCCGCTCGTCGCGCCTGCGCGCGAAGGAGGGAAACGCCGCAAGAGCAAGAGTGGCGCATCCGGTATCGTCCCGGCTGAATCGGTCACCGGCAGTTCGCTGACACTGGTCATCGCGATCATGTGTTTCCTTGCCTGCCTGACAGCCGGCGCTGTCTACCTCATCAACCAGTCGGCCGCCGCATGGACACGCAACATCGCCAGCGAGGTCACGGTTCAGCTGCAACCGCTCGAAGGCGTCGACATCGAAAAGCGCACGACAGAAGTCGCGCTATTCCTCGCCCGCGTTCCAGGGATCGCGCAGGTCACTCCGCTCGGCGCCGAAGTCTCACAGGAGTTGCTTGAGCCCTGGCTCGGTGAAATCACCGCGCTCGATGCCATCGCCGTGCCGCGCCTGATCGCACTCGAGATTGACCGTCGCGCACCGCCCGATCTGAAGGAAGTCGGGGCCAACCTGTCCCGTCGATTCCCTGGCGCCGTCCTTGACGATCACCGCCAGTGGCAATCGCAGATCCGCGCCGTCACACGGTCAATGGCGCTCGGCGGTCTGGCGATCCTGATCCTCGTCGGCGCGGCGACCATGTTGATCATCATTTCCGCAACGCGCGCCTCCATGGCGTCGAATCGGGGCATCGTCGAAGTCCTGCACTTCGTCGGCGCAACCGATCGGTTCATCGCGCGCGAGTTCGAGCGGCACTTTCTCAATCTGGGCATCCGCGCAGGGTTGGTCGGCGCGGCCGGGTCCGTCCTCGTGTTTTTGCTGATGCCGACCATGATGCAATTGCTCGGTGGCGGGCAGATTGGTCTGTCAGAGGTGAGACGCCTGATCGGCACGGGCAGCATCGATCTTCCCGGCTACTTTCTGCTGGGCATCGTCGTTGTGGTGATTGCCGGCATTTGCATGCTGACATCGCGGTTCAGCGTGTTCCGCTTTTTGCACGCGCGCCACTGAGACAAGCGCGAGCGCAAGCCTGTTGGAAAGCAAGGTGCGCGTCTTCTTTCGCCGCGGCGACAGTCTGTCTGATAAGGTCGCGTTCGGGATGGCTGCGGAGCAGCAGACGCATCCCGTGTATGAGATGTGAAACCGGGTCCGGAGCATCGATGATGCGAGTGATCAAATGGAGCCTGTCGGTCGTGGCCCTTGCGGTCACGTTGTTCTTCGTCGGCTTCCTCGTGTTCGTGTACTCGATCCACCGCGAGCCGCCGGTCACCCTCGCGCGCGCTGACGGCATCGTCGTGCTCACGGGCGGCAAGGAGCGGATTTTACGCGGCGTCGAGCTGCTGGCCCGAGGGCGCGGAGAACGGCTCCTCATCTCGGGCGTCAATCAGCGCACAACCCGCACCGCAATCGCTGGCCGCAACCCGGGCTATGACCGCCTGTTCTCCTGCTGCATCGACGTCGGCTATCGCGCTCAGGACACTATTGGCAACGCGACGGAGACGCGCGACTGGGCCCGCCGTCACCGCTTCGACACCCTGATCGTGGTCACCTCCAGCTATCACATGCCTCGCAGTCTCGCCGAACTGCGCCGCGTGATGCCGGATGTCCGCTTGCGGCCGTATCCCGTGATCCCGCGCAATGTCCGGGCGGAGTCCTGGTACGCCAACCCGGGCACGGCCAAGCTGCTGTTCTGGGAATATACGAAGTTTGTCGCCGCTTTCGGCCGGTTTTGCGCCGAGATGCTCGTCGCGCAAACGCAGAGTGCAGGGACGCAAGACTCCGCCTTGGCGAAGCAGGCATTATTGCGAACAAAGTAAGAACATTTCTTGACCTCGACGCCGACAGCGCCTACGTTCTGACAGGAACAGACAACGTACGGAGCGCGCGGGATGACCGGCGAAAAACGAGGTCCACGGCCGTCGCAAAACGCAAAGACGCGAGACTGGCCAAAAATCTCGCAGGATATCTGGCACGACAAGTATCGCTTTGATGGCGATCGCGACGGGGCTCCCGAGACTGCGATCGAAGACACGTGGGCCCGTGTCGCGAAGGGCGCGGCGGCAGCCGAAACGCCTGAAAACGCGGCGATCTGGGAACCGCGGTTTCGCGCCCTGCTTGAAGACTTCGCGTTCCTGCCAGCCGGGCGCATCCTCGCCGGGGTCGGCACCGGGCGTGATGTGACGCTGTTCAACTGCTTTGTGATGAACCGCATTGACGATGATCTCGGGGCGATCTTCGAGAATGTACGTGAAGCCGCGCTGACAATGCAGGGCGGCGGCGGCATCGGACATGATTTCTCGACCTTGCGGCCAGCAGGCGCACCGGTTGTGGGCGTCGGGTCAGATGCATCCGGCCCGCTGAGCTTCATGGATGTCTGGGACACGATGTGCCGGACGATCATGTCCGCAGGCGCGCGCCGCGGCGCCATGATGGGCACGCTGCGCTGCGATCACCCCGATATCGAGGCCTTCATCGACGCCAAAAGTGACGCGAACCGGCTTCGAAATTTCAATCTATCTGTTCTCGTGACAGATGCGTTCATTGAGGCCGTACGCGATGAGGCGCCGTGGGATCTCGTCTTCGAGGGCAAGGTGTATCGCACGGTGCGCGCCGTCGATCTGTGGGATCGGATCATGCGCGCGACCTATGCCTACGCAGAGCCGGGCGTCATCTTCATCGATCGCGTGAATGCGCAATCAAACCTCGCCTACTGCGAGACGATCTCGGCCACCAATCCCTGCGGTGAGCAGCCGCTGCCACCTTATGGCGCGTGCCTACTCGGGTCGGTCAACCTGGCAGCGCTCGTGGACGTACCGTTCACGGATCAGGCGACACTCGATGAGACGCGTCTGTCCCATATTGTCGGCGACGCCGTGCGTTTCCTCGACAATATTATCGACGTTTCGAAGTATCCGCTCGAGGCGCAACGTCTTGAGGCTCACGCGAAACGCCGCATCGGGCTCGGCATCACCGGATTAGCCAACGCCCTGGCGATGATCGGTCTGCGCTACGGCACACCGGAAGCCGCAGAGCGCGCCGGGGCATGGATGGCCCGCATTCAGAATGCCGCCTATCGCGCAAGCGCATCACTTGCGGAAGAAAAAGGCGCGTTCCCACTCTATGATGGGGCCGCGTTTCTCGCACGCCCTATTGTGCAGGCACTGGACGCTGACGTTCAAGATGCCATTGCACGGCACGGTGTGCGCAACGGCATGCTGACGTCGATCGCACCGACGGGGACGATCTCGCTGCTGGCGGGAAATGTCTCGGGCGGGATCGAACCAACGTTCGCGCACACTTACACACGGTGTGTGCTTCAACCTGACGGATCACACGTGACCAAGACAGTCGAGGATGCGGCGGCACGGCTCTATTGGTCGCTGCACGGTGCTGACGTGATGCTGCCGGACGCCTGTGTCACCGCGCATGATTTATCTCCGCAAGAACATTTGCGGATGCAGGCGGCGC
>JBCAXC010000066.1:0-8978 GCA_038534255.1 Pseudomonadota bacterium | reverse complement strand
AGCGGCTCTGGGCGATGGCCCCGCACATCATCTGGCCGATCAGATTTATTCTCCCGCACCACAAGGATTTGCGGCCGGCATGGCTGCTGCGGCTCGGTCTCTTCCTCTATGATCACATTGGTGGGCGGGAACGTTTGCCGCCGACGCGCACGCTCGACCTTAGGCAGGATGCGGCTGGCGCGGCGTTGCAGCCATCCTTCGTGAAGGCGTTCGAGTATTCCGATTGCTGGGTCGAGGATGCGCGGCTGGTGGTGCTCAATGCGCGGGATGCAGCAGAGCGCGGCGCCGATATTCGCACGCGAACGGCTGTGGTGCGCGCGCGTCGGGATGACGGGCACTGGCAGGTGACGCTGCGCGATGTGCGTACTGGCTCCGAGCAGGAGGTACGGGCGCGGATGCTGGTGAATGCGGCCGGTCCGTGGGTCGATGCCGTGGCGCAGAACGTATTCGCGGACAACGGGCCGGCGCGCCTGCGACTCGTACGCGGCAGTCATCTGATCATCCGGCGGCGTCTGCCCGATGCGCGCGCCTTTATCTTCCAGAATGCGGATGGACGTATTCTGTTTGCCATTCCTTACGAGCAAGAGTTCGCGCTGATTGGCACGACCGACAGCGACCACGACGGCGATCTGGATCAACTCGAAATTTCTGATGCGGAGACGGACTATCTAATCAACGCGATCTCGGCCTATCTGCGTGAGCCGGTCACTCGCGACGAGGTGGTGTCGACGTTTAGCGGTGTGCGTCCGCTCTTTGATGACGGCGCGGATGCAGCACAGGAGACGACGCGCGACTATGTGTTGGACGTCGATGGTGGCGGCGCAGATGCGCCATGCCTAACGGTCTTTGGCGGCAAACTGACGACGTATCGCAAACTTGCAGAAGCGGCGGTGGTGTTGCTTGGCGACCATCTCGGGCATCGTGGGCAAACGTGGACGGATCGCGAGCCTCTGCCGGGTGGGGATTTTCCTCTCAACGGTTTCGACGATCTGACCGAGGCGATCCACGAGGACTACGATTTTCTGAGTGTCGCGATCTGCCAGCGTCTCGTGCGGGCGTACGGCACAAGGACGCGGATGATGCTCGGTGCTGCGACTTCGCTTGCCGATCTTGGGCATTCGTTCGGTGTCGGGCTCACTGAGCGAGAGGTCGAGTACCTGATTGAGCATGAGTGGGCGGAGAGCGCGGAGGATATTCTCATGCGGCGGAGCAAGCTCGGTTTGCACATGACGGCAGATGAAATTGCGGCGCTTGGCCGTTGGTTGGACGCGCGGAACGCGGTGAGCATTCAACCGGCAGATGAGGTCCACGCGCCATGACTGACACACGCATCGGATATGTCCTTGCCATTGACCAGGGTACGACCTCGAGCCGCGCACTGGTGTTTGATGCAGCGATGCAGATTGTCGGGATCGGGCAGGAGGAATTTCCGCAGCATTTTCCAGCTGACGGATGGGTTGAGCATAATGCGGAGGATATCTGGTCATCAACGATGCGAGTGTGCCGCGCGGCCATCGCTGATGCTTCGATTGAACCTAGCGCGATTGCCGCACTCGGGATCGCCAACCAACGCGAGACCATCGTCATCTGGGATCGAGAGACCGGCAAGCCGATCCACAATGCACTTGTCTGGCAGGATCGCCGTACCAGTTCTGTGTGTGCCCGGTTGCGCTCGGACGGTTGCGAGCCTCTCGTGACAACGAAGACCGGTTTGCTGCTCGACCCTTATTTCTCCGCGACCAAAGTTGCCTGGTTGCTGGACAATGTGGAGGGGGCGCGGGCGGCCGCTGAAGCAGGGCGACTGGCTTGCGGTACGATCGACAGTTTTCTGCTCTGGCGATTGACGGGTGGGATGTCCGGCAACGGCGCGGAGGCTCGCCGGCCCGTCCATGCGACGGATGCGACAAATGCCAGCCGCACGATGCTTTGCGACATCGAGCGCGGTGTGTGGGATGACGAGTTGCTGTCACTCTTCGGTGTTCCGGCGAGCCTGTTGCCGGACGTCCGGGATTGCAACGCAGACTTTGGCGTGACCGATCCGGCGCTCTTTGGTGCGTCGATCCCGATCCGCGGCATTGCAGGAGATCAGCAGGCGGCGGCCATTGGGCAGGCGTGTTTCGAGTCCGGCATGATCAAGTCAACCTATGGGACCGGCTGCTTCATGCTGGCGCATACAGGAGAGAAAAGGCTTCGCTCCGACAATCGGCTGCTGACGACAATTGCGGCGCGTCTTGATGGCGTGACGACCTATGCGCTTGAGGGGTCGATCTTCATGGCGGGTGCGACGGTGCAGTGGCTTCGTGATGGTCTCGGGATCATCGCACAAGCCGGAGAGGCCACCGCGCAGGCGGCCGAGGCTGATGACACGCAGCAGGTCTATCTTGTGCCGGCCTTCACCGGTCTCGGTGCGCCCTATTGGGATGCGGAGGCGCGGGGTGCGATCTTCGGGCTGACCCGCGCGACGGGACCGGCCGAGCTTTCCCGGGCGGCGCTTGAGGCGGTCTGCTATCAGACGCGTGATCTGCTGGATGCCATGGCGGCAGACGGTGTTGACGTGGCAGGAGCTACCCTGCGCGTGGATGGTGGCATGGTCGCGTCCGACTGGACGATGCAGTTTCTCGCGGACATTCTCGAGGCGCCCATCGACCGCCCGCCGGTGCTTGAGACCACGGCACTTGGCGCGGCTTGGCTCGCAGGGGCCAAGGCCGGACTCTATCCCGATCAGCGCGCATTCGCCAAGGCGTGGACGAGCGAGACACAGTTCGCCCCGCGGCGCGATGCGGCATGGCGGGACGCACGGTTGGCGGGCTGGCGGGACGCTGTGGCGCGCACCCGCACTGCGACCTGACTGCTGATTTTTCTCTCTTTTGACGATGGAGGATTTTCACCGCATGGCAGGCCCGACCTCGCGACACTTCCTTAGTTCCGGACGTCAGCTTCACGCCGTGGTCTGGGGCGATGAGGCTGCACCTCCTGTCATTCTCGTGCACGGCATGAAGGACATGGCACGGGCCTGGGATGGTGTTGCGGCGCGTCTGGCGGCGGACTGTTTTGTCGTGGCGCCGGATCTTGCCGGGCATGGTGACAGCCCGTGGAGTGCAGATCACAGCTACGCGATGTCGACATTTGTGTACGATCTCGCGTCGCTGGTGCGTGACATTCAGGAACGTGGGCACAGCAGTTCGGTCGCGATTGTCGGCCACTCGCTGGGGGGAAACATTGCGTTGCGTTATGCGGCGGCAGAGCCGGAGCGCGTGTCTCACCTATGTGCGATCGAGGGGATTGGTGCGACGCCAGAAAAGGCAGCCGAGAGTGACGCCATTCCGGTCGGGGAGCGTATGCGGGCGTGGATGGATACGCGTCGAAAACTCTTTGAGCGGCCGCCGCGCGCGATCACCGATGTGGGCGTTGCTGCGATGCTGTTGAAGCGCGCGAACCCGACCATTACCGAGGCTTGGGCGGATCATCTGGCCATGCATGCAACGCGGCGTGCGGATGATGGTACGTTCGTGTGGAAGCACGATCCACTGCTCGCAGCGATGGCGCCGGAAGACTTCGAGATGCCGCGCAAGCTCGCCATGATGCGTGCGATCACCGCGCCGACGCTGCTTGTCTACGGAGAGAAATCATGGGCGGTGAGCCCGGCGGATGATGGGCGCATGGCGTTTTTCAACGATGCCGAGTTGCTCACGGTGCCGGACGCTGGTCACTGGCCGCATCACAACGCGCCTGATGTGTTTGCCGACTCGATCCGGGCGTTGTTGCGACGGTCCGCTACATCGTGAATACGGCTACGCGGTGCGGCCATCCGGTACGTCATCATCGCCGCGCCATGCGGTATGCCAGAGCCACTTGAACGGGCGACCGATATCGCCACCGATGCCAACGATGGCCGGGATCAGCACCAGGACCAGGATGGTCGCTGCGCCGAGGCCGAACACCATGGTGACCGCCATTGGTTTCAGAAACTCCGCCTGACGGCTGGTCTCGAATAACAGCGGGACGAGGCCGCCGATCGTTGTGAGCGACGTGAGCAGCACGGCGCGAAACCGGTCCTGCGATGCACCGATGGCCGCGACGGCGAGGTTTTGCCCTCGCTTCTGCCGTTCCGAGACCTGCGTCATCAGGATGATCGAGTCATTCACGAGAATGCCGGAAAGGCCGAGCAGTCCCAGAATGCTGATGATCGTAAGCGGCAAGCCCATGACCCAGTGACCGACAATTGCGCCGACGAGCCCGAACGGGATGATCGACATGACGGCGAGCGGTTTGGCATAGCTCTCGAACACCCACGCGAGCACGATAAAGATCAGCGCGAGCGCGAGATATCCTCCGAGTTGGAGATCGGCGAAGGACTCCCGGCGTTCTTCGTCGCGTCCCTTGAAGGCGTACGAGATGCCGAAGTCTCGGACCACCTGAGGCATGACCTCGGTGCGCAGTCGTTCGACGACCTTGGGCACGTTGGTGACGTCAAGGTCAATGTCGGCGGTGACACCAACGGTGCGCACACCGTCGCGGCGTTGAATGATCGAGAAGCCCTGTCGCTCGCGGATCGTCACCGTTTCTGAGAGCGGCACGCGCTGGCTGCCGGGTGTGAGGAGATAAATCTTGTCGAGCGCCTGGCGGCCGTCGCCTTCCTGTAGCTGGCTGACGCGGACGGTGACCTCTTCATCGCCGCGGGCGAAGCGGGTGGCGATTGCGCCCTCGAATGCGTTTCGCACCTGCGTGCCGACGCTTTGGCCGGTGAAGCCAAGCGCCGTGCCGCGCGGTGTCAGCTCCATGACGTATTCGCGTTTGCCCCATGGCAGGTCGTCGGCGATGCCGCTGACACCCGGAAAACCGGTTAGCGCTTCCTTCACGACAGCCGCGGCCTTTTTGAGCACGTCGGCAGGTGCGTCCTGCAGGCGGACATCGACGTCGCGACCGGGCGGGCCGGCGCGCCGCGCCGTGACGGCGAGGCGTTCCACACCGGCGATTTTCGGCAGCGCCGTGCGCCATGATTTTATGATCTGTTCGCTGCGGATCGGCAGGCGTTCCGACGGCTGGAGCTGGACCATGATCTGAGCGACATTTTCTCCCTGGCTGCGCCCAGCTCTGCCAAGTGTCGCAAACGAAGTCTCCAGCATATGGAGCGTGGATTCCGGGCGTCCGGTCTCCGGATCGATTTGCAGTTTGTCGCCGCGCTCTGCGGCGATCCGAAGGGCGAGACGCCGTTCGATCTGGTAGATTGATTTCTCCACTTTCTCCACGACCTTCATTTGCGCATCGCGCGGCGTTCCGGCCTCAAAAAAGATGAGCGCGCTGATGTTGTCTGGCGGAGGTGAGGGGAAAAATGCGAATTTTACGTGGTCGCCGCGCATCAGGCCGAGCGCGAGGAACAGCGATGCGATCGTGGCGGCGACAGTGACATAGCGCCAGCGATAAGTGAGGCCAACGAAACGCAGGTAGGGGCCATCGCGAAACGCGCCGAGCCCGCGATCAAAATTCCGGCGGAACCACCAGCGCTTTTTCTCGTCGCCCGTCCCGCCGTGGCGCAAATGGCCGGGGAGGATCAAAAAGCACTCCAGCAGGCTTGCAATCAGAACCGCAATCACAACGAGCGGGATGGCTGACATGATGTCGCCAATGCGCCCGCTGATCAGCGCGATCGGGAAGAACGCGGCGGCTGTTGTCAGCATGGCGGCGACAACCGGCTTCAACATGCGTGAGCCGCCCATTTCCGCGGCCACGTTGGGTGGATAACCCTGCTGTTGGAGCGTTGCGGTGTGCTCGCCGACAACGATGGCGTCATCGACGATGATCCCGAGCATCATTATCAGCGCGAACATCGAGATCATGTTGATGCTCTGGCCTGACGCATACATCACGGCCAGCGTGGCGAGGAAGGCGACGGGGATGCCAACTGCCGTCCAGAACGCGATCCGCCAGTCGAGGAAAATAAATAGCACGACGAGGACGATGGCGAGGCCCTGCAGCCCGTTCTTGACCAGAATGCCAAGACGCTGCTGGACGAATTTACCGCGTACGTCGAACACTTCGATCTTGAGGTTGGGCGGCAGTGTTGGGCGGATTTCTGCGATGTAGTTCTGCATCGCAGTCATCGTTTTCAGCGTGTCGGCGGTGAGCGCGCGCTGCACGTTCAGCTCGATCGCGCGCACGCCCTGACGCATGCCGATGTTCTCGTCCTCGTCGAAGCGGTCCTGGAGCCGTGCGACGTCGCGGAGAAAAACTTTCTCCCCAGTGTTGGACGCCCGAACCTCGATGCTGGCAAGTTCCGCCGCGGTCTGCCGTTCGCTCAGGGTGCGCAGCTGAATGTCGACAGCGCCTTCCAGCGTTCCGGAGGGGATGTCGCGCGTGTTCTCGCGGATGCGGTTGGCGATGTCCGTGACACTCAGATTGTAGCGGCGCAGATCGCTCTCGCTGGCCTCGACCAGTATTTCCTCCGATCGCGCGCCGGTCATCGTGACCTTGTCGATCCCGACGTTCAGCAGGCCATCCCGGATTTGCTTGGCGTAGCGCTTGATCGTCGCCTCCGGCAGCGGGCCGAAAATCAGGATGCGGCCGACGCGGTCGCGAAACGGCACGCGCGAGATCACCGGATCTTCGGCGTCCTCCGGCAGGGTGGTGATCCGGGCGACGACCTGCTCGACGTCGGACTGCGCCTTTTGCATGTTAGCGTCAGACGCATACTCGAGAGTGAGAGTCGCGACGCCCTCTCGCGCGATCGAGGTGACATCATCGACATCGTCAAGAAACCGGACTTCCGGCTCGATCGAGTCGATGATGTTTTTCTCCACATCCTCGGCACTGGCGCCGGACCACGCGACGCTGACGGTGATGACCGGAATCTCAATGGTCGGGAAAAACTGGGTGTTGAGTTTGGTGACGCCGAAAAGGCCGAGCAGCACCATGATCGCCATCAGCAGATTGGAAGCCGTCGGATGGCGCACGAAGGTGCGGATCAGGCCATAGGTCTGCGGGTCGGATGTTGGGGATGATGACTTGTGGGTTTGCGCCATGACGCTCAAAGCTCCTCGATCTTGAGACCGTCACCGACGGTCGAAAGCCGGGTCGTGATAATCTTGTCGCCGGCTTTAAGGTCCGTACCCTGAACGAGTGCGAAAGCGCCATCGGTGCCGACGACGGTGACGGCGCGGGAACGAAGCCGCTCGCCCTCGACGACGTACACCGTCTCGTTATTGTAGAGCGCGGTCTGCGGGACGCGGGCGACGGCGCGGTATTGCCGGTCCGCCATCTCGACCTCGACAAATGCGCCCGGGCGGATGGCCACCGGCGCGGTTGGCTTTTCGATCCGCGCGATCATAGTCACGCCGCCCTGCCCGGTCGCGATTGTTGCGCCGATGCGTTTCACTTTGGCGTCGTAGGCAATCGGGGTTTCGCCAACGCGCCAGACGACTTTCACCGGGCGTCCGATCAGCGGGCTGCGATCCGCCTGTGACGCGGCAACCAGGCGTCCGTACTGTGCGTTCGTGAGGACGAACCGCGCTTCGATCCAATCGCGATCGAACAAGGTTGCGACCCGGTCCGATGCGCCGAGCAGGCGGCCGACGTCGGCGTTCACGTCGCTCACATAGGCATTGAAAGGTGCGGAGAGTCGCGTGTCCTTCAGGCGCTTTTCGGCCTGCTCCAACGACCAGGTCAGCCGCTCGATTGTCGCTTCCTGCTGGGTGATGCGTGCGGCTTGCACCGTTAGCGCGTTCTGCCGCGTCTCCGCGGCCTGGCGGCGTTGCGAGAGGGTGAGGTTGCGCTCATCGAGGAGGCGTTCGGAGACGGCGTTGCGGCGGACAAGCGCTTCGGTTTTCTTGACGTCCTTGACCGCGATCGCAAGCTGTTCGCGGTCACGCTTCAGGGCGTCGCGCTCTGACTGCAATGTGGCCTTGAGTTCAGACAACCGGCCCTGCGCGCCTGCCAATTCGGCTTTCGTCTCCACGATGGCGCCTTGATAGTCGAAGGGGTTGATCGTCAGCAGCAGGTCGCCGGCTTCAACCTCACCGCCGTCGCGCAGGCCCTCGCCGACACTTTTCACATCGCCGGCCACGAGGGCACGCAGTTCAACCCGTCGGCCAGCGACCGTCTCACCGAAGAGACGCAAATCAGGCTGGTAGGTGCCAAACTTGATCGAGGCGGTCTCGACAAAGGAGACTTTCTCGCGCGCCGGCCGTTTGCGCGGTTCATCTTTCGCCGCGATCAACATGCGCTGGCCGACCACGCCGCCGAGGAGAACGGCGGCGGCGAGCAGGACCATCCATATGGAGCGTGCAAATGTTCGCATCCACGACCGCTCACGGGTTCCAGCGATTGCCGGTGTGATCTGCGACGCATCATCCTGCGGGTTGCGCGGGCGCGTTTGCGCGCCGCCACCGCTGGCGGCGGCGGTTTCCATGTCGTTCGCCGCCCCCGGGGGAGTCAGTGGCGTGACGTTGGTGTCACTCATGCGGCGGTGTCCTTTCGGTCCAACGCAACGGCGTATCGCGCAGTCAAACGTGTGGCTATGCACGCGCTGCGTCTACGCCCTTTACGTTCGTGCTTCACCGATACGATCAAAGCTCTCAGAACGCTAACGGATGAGAGACGCTGAACCCGTCGCGGTAAACGGCAACGCGCCTGTGCGTCATGGTGACATTTCCGCGATCACGTGCATTCTGGCGTCATCGAAGCGCCCTGGTAGCGCTCGCGGCCTCATATCGGAGTTGTCCTTGTCTGACCGTCTCGCACGCACGATCGAGTTGCTGGAACGCCTCGTCGCTTTCGACACCGTTTCCTCGAAAACCAATCTGCCGCTGATCGAGTTTGTCGAAGAGTACTACCGCGAGCATGGCATTTCCGCGACGCGGGTGCCGAATGATGATGGGAGCAAGACAAGTCTGTTCGCGACGATTGGCCCGACGTCGGACGGCATGACCGGCGGCATCGGGCTTTCTGCGCATACAGACGTGGTGCCGGTGGAGGGGCAGGAC
>JBCAXC010000065.1:0-8989 GCA_038534255.1 Pseudomonadota bacterium | reverse complement strand
CCACCAGTTCGAGGAACTGCCGCGGGTGAAGTAAGACACGGACGTGAGGGACGCCTGTTACGCGGGACTTGAGGTTTTTCATGAACCTGTGGCTCTGTGTGGCGTCTCTCCTTTCTCTCGCGATTTGCCTGCTTCACGTGTTTGCAGGCGGACGGGTCGCTGCGCAGCCGCTCCTTGCCAGTGAAGATCTCGGCTTCGTTGCCAAACAGACGAACTATTACTGCTGGCATCTGGTGACGCTGGCGATTGCCGCGATTGGGCTTGCCCTTGGCTATGTTGCGTGGTCACCGGAGGCGGTCGAACTCGGATGGTTCGCGGTTGGTCTGGCGGCGAGCTTTGCGGTGTGGAGTTTCGTGCTTGGTTCGATGCGCGGGCGCGCTTACCTCGCGCTGCCGCAGTGGATGTTGTTTCTGGCCGTCGTGGTGCCGGGCGTGATTGGAATGGTGAAATCGTGAGCACTCAACTCGCAACGTCGGATCTTGACAGACCCGCGCGCAGCTCGAATGGCGATATCGGCGATTTTGTTGCGCTGCTGAAACCGCGTGTGATGTCGCTCGTGCTGTTCACAGCGCTCGCTGGTCTGGTCGCGGCGCCTGGAACGATCCACCCTGTGCTGGCGATCACGGCGTTGCTTTGCATCGGCGTCGGTGCGGGTGCGTCGGGCGCGCTGAATATGTGGTACGACGCGGACATCGATGCGCAGATGCAGCGCACAGCTGCCCGGCCAATCCCGCGCGGAAAAGTTTCCGCCGAAGATGCGCTCGGGTTTGGTATTTTCCTCTCCGCCGCGTCCGTGCTGACCATGGGTTTGCTCGTCAACTGGGTCGCGGCGTGTCTGCTGGCGTTCACCATCGCGTTCTATCTTGTCGTCTACACGATGTGGCTGAAGCGCTCGACGCCACAGAACATCGTGATCGGCGGCGCAGCAGGAGCTTTTCCGCCCATGGTCGGGTGGGCCGCGGCGACGGGGTCTGTCAGCCTTGAGAGCATCGTGCTTTTTGCGCTTATCTTTCTCTGGACGCCGCCGCATTTCTGGGCGCTGGCGCTCTATCGCTGCCGTGACTACGAGCGGGTCGGCGTGCCGATGTTGCCGGTTGTCAAAGGCCCAGATGAAACGCGCCGACAGATCTGGCTTTACAGTCTCGTGCTCGCGCCGACCGGTGTTCTGCCGTTCGTGATGGGGTTCGCCGGTGTGGTCTATGGCATTGCGGCGACGATCGTCGGCGTGATTTTTCTCCGCGACGCGTGGCGGGTTTATACGATCCGCGACGGCAAGGCAGGGGATGACGCGGCGCGAAAACTGTTCAAATTCTCGATCCTTTATCTGTTCGTGATTTTCGCAGTTCTGCTGGTCGAGAACACCATCGGTGCGCAGACGCTCGGAGCGTTCGGTCTATGGCTGTCTTAAAGCGCGGATATGATCGCTCGCGGCTCGCCATTCCGGTTGGGTTGGCTGCTGCCTGGGGCATTTTGTGCGTCATCGTGATGACGAACGCCGGGCTGCCGTGGTGGGTCACGGCATCGGCGACCGCGGTCCAGATGTTGATCGTGTTTACGATCCTCGAAGGGCTTGCCGTGCGCGACGAGGCGGCGCGTGAGCGCAATATCCGCAACGTGGCGATCGCGATTTCGCTCTTTGTGCTCGTCAACCTGTTCTTTGCCGTCACGATCGTTCGCCTCGGCGGTAACGTTGCCGAGCGCTTGAAGATTGAAGGTAAACCTGCAGCGCCGACCCGTGTCATCACGGAGCCGACCAATGGAGGCACGAACAATGAGTGACGCATCCGAGCAGACTGACCATGCGGGCGATGCCACGGTTGCGTACGAAGGCGCTTCCGATGCGTCCGATCTTGCGCGTCGTCATCGACGCGTGGCGCTCAGCGGGTTCACGCTGGTCGCCTGCATGATTGCATTGTCGTTCGCAGCAGTGCCGCTCTACCAGCTGTTCTGTCAGGTGACCGGGTTTGGCGGCACGACGCAGCGCGTCGAGGCGAACGATGGGCCTGTTTTGGATCGCACGATTTCGGTGCGGTTCGATGCGAACACGTCGCAAGGTCTGAAATGGAAATTCCAGCCAGTGCAGCATACGCTCGAGTTGAAACTCGGGGAGAACAAGCTCGCGTTCTATCGCGCATCGAACCCAACGGATGCTCCGATCAAGGGCACTGCAACGTTCAACGTCACGCCGGAAATCGCAGGCGCCTATTTCGCGAAGATCGAGTGCTTCTGCTTTACCGAGCAGACGCTGACGCCCGGTCAATCCGTCGACATGCCTGTGTCGTTCTACATTGACCCAGAAATTCTCGATGATCCCGACGCGCGCAACATCCGCGAGATCACGTTGAGCTATACGTTCTTCCCGGTGAAAGAGACGGCGCAAAACGCGCGGGCGACGCTGACGGACGGCTGAGACGCGAGACGAAGAGACTTGACGGGGACGGTGTTACGACCGATCCCATGGCGAACATCCGGAGATGTGTTTCGCGCGTGCTGAGTGCGTCGCTCGTGGCATCTCCCGGCAGGGGGTTTTGGAGCACGACATGGCGGACGGACACGCAAACAAGCACGACTATCACCTCGTCAATCCGAGCCCATGGCCGGCGCTCGGCTCGCTCGGCGCCTTCGTGCTCGCACTGGGTGCGGTGAAGTATTTTGTCGACGCGAAAGCCGGTGATCCGTCGCTGATGCCGCTGGTGCCGGGCTTCGCGATCGTGCTCGCCACGATGTTCTTCTGGTGGCGCGATTGCATCCGCGAAGCGCATGCCGGCGACCATACACCCGTTGTTTCGCTCCACTTGCGCTACGGCATGATCATGTTCATCGCCTCGGAAGTGATGTTCTTCGTCGCGTGGTTCTGGGCCTTCTTTGATGCGTCCCTTGTTCCCAGTGGCGTGGCCACGCTTGGCGATACGGCGAACGAGATCGGCCGGACATCGCGTGATGCGCTCACCGGCGGGTCCTGGCCTCCGCAGCCAGTGGACGGCACGTTCGAGAAAGTTTTTGATCCGTGGGGCCTGCCGCTCGTCAACACACTGATCCTGCTGCTTTCCGGCACCACGGTGACGTGGGCGCACCACGCGCTGCTGGAGGAAGACCGGCAGGGGTTGATCTGGGGGCTCGCGGCGACGGTCGGTCTCGGCGTCATCTTCACCGCGCTGCAAGCCTACGAATACGGCCACGCGGCCTTCAGCTTCTCGGGCCACATCTACGGCGCGACGTTTTTCATGGCGACGGGCTTTCACGGTTTTCACGTGTTCGTCGGCACGATTTTCCTCGCGGTCTGTCTTTGGCGCGCAGTTAAGGGTCACTTCACGACGAAGCAGCACTTCGGGTTCGAAGCTGCGGCCTGGTACTGGCACTTTGTCGATGTCGTCTGGCTCTTCCTGTTTGCGGCCATCTACATCTGGGCGTCGTGACTGGACGGCTGTCCAACGCAAGCTGAGTTGAAACAGGGCGCGACTTTTCATGGTCGCGCCCTGTTACGTTTAAGGCGGAGATTTATTGGTGACGCGTTCATCTCTCATCGTGACCGCTTTTGCTGTTGGGGCTTTCGCCGTGCTGATCGGGCTTGGGACCTGGCAGATGCAGCGTCTCGCATGGAAAAATGAGCTTACAGCGAAGATCACCGCTCGCGTCGACGCCGCGCCGTTGAGCGTCGATCAGGTTTCACGCAAGCAATCCGATGGGGGGGATGTCGAGTATCTTCCGGTCGTCGCGCGCGGCCTGCTCGAGCATGACCGTGCGGTCCGCGTTTATGCGCTCGATCGCGGGCGGGCTGGTTGGCATGTCTACACACCTCTGAAGATCGACACTGACCGCCGCGTTTTTATCAATCGCGGTTTTGTTCCTGATCCGCTCGACGGAACGGACCTGCCGTTGGCCGAGCCTTCCGGCGAACAGACTGTGACGGGCCTCGTGCGCACAGCGCCTGCGACCACGAGTGTTTTCACACCGGAGAATGATCCTGAGGCGCGACGCTTTTACTGGCGCGCGCTCTCCGTGATGGTGGCGTCGGTCGTGGACAAGAGCGAGGTTACGTTCGCCCCGTTCTTCATCGATCAACGTGCGTCGGAGGGTTGGGTGCGTGCAGACGGGTCTTCTGCGCGATGGCCTGTCCCTGGTACGACGCGGATCAAGCTCTCGAACCGCCATCTCGAATATGCGATCACCTGGTACGGCCTTGCACTCGCTCTGGCAGGCGTCTACGCGTTCTTCATGGTCTCACGTCGGCGAAAGCGGCAGCAGTGAAGTATCGCAGCACACGTGGCGAGGCACCCATTCTCGGCTTCGAGGATGCGCTGCTTGCAGGTCTCGCGAGCGATGGCGGGCTCTACGTTCCGGAGCAATGGCCGACGCTCGATCGCGAGACGATCCGGGGATTTCAATCCGCGTCCTATCAGGACATCGCCGAGGCGGTGATGTGGCCGTTCGTGTCCAGCGATCTGCCGCGGGATGCTTTCCGCGCGATGATCGATGAAAGCTACGCCACCTTCCATCATCCGGCGATTGCACCGCTCGTGCAGATCAGTCCGCAGGAGTGGATCCTCGAGCTGTTCCACGGCCCGACGCTCGCCTTCAAGGACGTGCCGATGCAACTGCTCGCGCGGTTGATGGACCGCGTGCTGACAGCGCGGGGGCGGCGCGTGACGATCGTCGGGGCGACATCGGGTGATACAGGCGGCGCGGCGATCGAGGCGTTTCGTGGGCGTTCTGCTGTGGACGTCTTTATCCTCCATCCGAAGGGCCGGGTGAGTGATGTCCAGCGTCGCCAGATGACCACGGCGCAGGAGGACAACATCTTCAACATCGCTCTGGAAGGGACTTTCGACGACTGTCAGGCGTTCGTGAAAGCGCTCTTCAACGATGCGCCGCGCCGCGATGCGCTCTCTCTCGCTGGCGTCAACTCGATCAACTGGGCGCGCATCATGGCGCAAGTGGTCTACTATTTCTCCGCTGCCAGTGCGCTCGGCGGGCCTGATCGCGAGATCGGTTTTTCGGTGCCGACAGGGAATTTCGGTGATGTGTTTGCAGGGCACATCGCGCGCCAAATGGGCCTGCCGGTCAGCGAGTTGGTCATCGCGACCAACCAGAACGACATCCTGGCACGCACCTGCGAGACGGGACGCTATGAGCCGCTTGGCGTCGCACCCTCAACCAGCCCGAGCATGGACATCCAGGTGTCGAGCAATTTCGAGCGACTGCTGTTCGAGCTTTGCGGCGAGGACTCGGCGCGGGTTCGTGCGTTGATGGGTGCGCTCAACCAGCAGGGTCAGTTTGAGCTGACATCGTCGGAGCAGAACCGCCTGCGCGACGCGTTTCTTGCCGGGCGTGCGGATGAGGACGCAATGGCGCTCGCGATGCGCGACGTGCTCAATGGATCCGGATACCTCCTCGATCCACACACCGCGGTCGGGCTGTCGGTTGCGCGCGCGCAATCACAACGACGCGACGCGCCAATGGTGACGCTTGCGACAGCACATCCTGCGAAGTTCCCGGCTTCAGTGCAGCAGGTCGTCGGACACGAGCCTGACCGACCGGCGCGGCTTGAAGCGAACATGAATGCGCCCGAACGTATGGTCGAGATGGCGAACAACTATGCCGACATCGCGGAGTATATCTTCGAGCGTAGCCGCGTGACCCGGGTTGCCGCATGACAGTCGAGGTCACGACACTTGCGAACGGTTTGCGCGTCGTGACGGAGGAGATGCCGCATCTTGAGACGGCGTCTCTCGGGTTCTGGGTTGGTGCCGGCTCGAGGGACGAAAACGCTGATGAGAACGGGATTTCGCACCTGCTGGAGCATATGGCGTTCAAGGGCACGGCGCGGCGCAATGCGCTCGAGATTGCTGAAGCCATTGAGAATGTCGGTGGGGATATCAATGCGGCGACGAGTCTCGAGACGACGGCCTACTATGCGCGTGTCCTGAGAGAGGATGTTGCGCTTGCGGTGGACGTCATCGCGGACATTCTCCAGAACTCGGTATTCGACCCTGACGAATTGGCGCGTGAGAAGGACGTGATCTTTCAGGAGATCGCGGCGGCGCTCGATACTCCGGATGATCTGGTGTTCGATACTGCGCAATCGCTCGCGTTTGCGGAACAATCCGTCGGTCGGTCTATCCTCGGCACGCCGGAGACGCTCGCGGGCTTCGATTCCAGCGAACTGCGGCGCTATCTCGCGAAGCATTATCATCCCTCGCGGATTGTGGTCAGCGCGGCCGGGGCGGTCTCTCATGCGGCGATCGTCGGGATGATGGGCGAACACTTTTCAGGTTCTTCGCCCGGTAACTCGACGCGCGGCGATGGTCCCGCTGCGCGCTTTACCGGTGGGGCGCGGCACGTGACCCGCGCGATCGAGCAGTCACACATCGTTCTTGGCTGGTCGGCACCACCGCTTGGTACGCCGGAGTATTACGCCGCGCAGGTGTTTGCCGGAATGCTTGGCGGCGGGATGTCGTCCCGGTTGTTCCAGAAGGCGCGCGAGGAACGCGGGCTTTGCTACAGCATCTATGCGTATTGCTGGGGTCTGATCGATGCCGGGTTGTTCAGCGTCTACGCGGCCTCATCGCGTGAGCACATCGCGGAACTGGCGGACGTGATCAACGGTGAAATCGCAGACATCGCGGCCTCCGGTGCGACCGCGACAGAACTTGCGCGCGCCAAGGCGCAGCTCAAATCGGGGCTGCTTATGGGGCTGGAGAGCTCAAGCATGCGCGCTGAGCAGATGGCGCGGCACTTGCTGAGTTATGGACACGTGCTCTCCTCCAAAGACCTGATCCAGTCGATCGATGCCGTTGATACCCGCCGTATCGCAGAATTCGCAGACCGGCTTGCCGGGGCCGAGGCCACCGTTTGGTCGGAGGTCGGGCCGGAGCGTGCAGCCCTCAGCGCGCCTGTTGGACGCGGCGAACGCCAAAGAGTGGCGGCCCTCTCCTGAGATCGTTACGATCCCGCCGAGTAGTGACCAGAGCATCGGGCCGGGCAAGCGTGCAGCAATGGCGTTTCTTCGATCTTCATCTGCGGGCGACAGCGGCCCAGTTCTGCATACGCAACGCCTGACGCTGCGGCTGCCAGTCTCCGGTGACTACGCAGCTTGGGCCGAGATGCGAGCGCAAAGCCGCGCGTTTCTGACACCGTGGGAGCCGGCGTGGACGCGCGATGAGCTTTCTCGATCTGCCTTTCGTCGCCGCATCCGCCATTACCATCAGGAACTGCGGGACGAGACGGGGTATGCGTTTTTCCTGTTTGAACGACAGAGCAACGCGCTCGTTGGTGGCGTGTCGCTTTCCAATGTGCGGCGCGGTGTGACGCAATCTTGCGCAATTGGTTACTGGATCGGTCGGCCCTGCGCCGGGCAGGGCCTGATGAGCGAGGCCGTGGCCGGTGTGATGCCATTCGTCTTTGACACACTACAGCTCAATCGGCTCGAGGCGGCCTGCCTTCCGCACAACGCGTCCTCGATCAAGGTGTTGGAAAAGAACCGCTTCTCGCGTGAAGGCCTTGCCAAGAAGTATCTGAGGATCAACGGTGTCTGGCAGGACCATATTCTGTTCGCACTGTTGCGCGATGAGTGGCGCTAGAGCGTGCCATTTCCGGCGTTCGTCGGACGTTCGCATGCTTCAGGGGACTGTGACGAGACAACCAGTGATGGTGCCGAGCCAACATTTCAGCGCTGGCCGGATGGTGCGCCTTGCACGCGACGTGTGCGGGCTCAGCGTCAGGTGGATAGCGCTCTGCGTCGTGTTGCTTGCGACGTACGTGGGCGTGCGTCCGGCGCTGGCCCTTGAGCCGATCGTGCTCAAGCCGTCGGTGGATCGCCAGGACATCACGTTTCTCGGCGAGTTGATCGAGGGGCGCGGCGACCAGCTCCAGGTAGAGACGGCACCCGGGCCTGATGGGTTTACCGGGCGGATGGCCGTTCGGGCGCTGACGTCAGGAACGGATCCGGCGTGGGCGGTGTTCGCGTTTCGAAACCAGACTGAGAAAGTCATCGAACGCTGGGTCGTGGCACCGCGCTACGGCATCATCGGCTCGCAGGTGCTTTTGCCGAACCTCGACAGTCGACGGATCGTCCGGATCACGCCGTCGATCGGGTTTGTTCCGGAGCGTGTATCGAACGATCAGGCGGACATCTTCCGGGTCTCCGTTGAGCCGGGACAGACGATCACGTACGTCGCCGAGCTTTCGGGCGACCAGTATCCGCGCATCCAACTCTGGAACCCGCTGCCGTATCAAAAGAAGCAGCGCGATGCGATGCTCTTCAACGGCATTATGCTCGGTATCGTTGGTCTGCTCGCGATCTTCCTGACCGCGATTTTTGCTGCCAACCACAAGGCGATCTTCCCCGCGGCTGCGATGGTCGCCTGGACCGTGCTCGCCTATCTCTGCATCGACTTCGGCTTCTGGCACAAACTCTTCCAGGTTACGCCGGAGGATAACGCGTTCTATCGCGCGGCGACCGAAGCGGCGTTCGCGGCTGCGCTTGTGGTTTTCCTCTATTCGTTTCTGCGGATCGGCGCGTGGCACGGATGGATCAAGCTGATATTCGGGGCGTGGATCCTCGGCCAGAGTGCGCTGGTCGTCTCGGCGTTTTTCGATCCGGCATTTGCGGCAAGTTTTGCGCGGGTGTCGCTCGCTGCGATCGTCGTGCTTGGTGCGCTGCCGTTGTTGTTCCTCGCGGTACGTGGTCAGGACCGTGCGCTTTCGCTGCTACCGACATGGATGCTCCTCGGCGTCTGGTTGTTCGGCGCGGCTGTCGCGGTGAGCGGCCAGCTTGCCGGAGAGATCGTTGTGCCGGGGCTGACGGCCGGTCTTGTGCTCGTCATTTTGCTCCTCGGCTTCACCGTCACACAGTTCGCGTTTCGTTCGAACGAACCGAGTTACGGAACATCGCCGACCAACATGCAGATCCGTTCGCTCGCGGTCGAAGGTGCGGGCTCCGCGGTCTGGGAGTGGAACTCCCGTCGCGAAGAGGTGTCCGTCGGGCAGC
>JBCAXC010000064.1:0-8993 GCA_038534255.1 Pseudomonadota bacterium | reverse complement strand
CGAAGTGGATGAGCCCGCGCATGGCGTGGCGCGCGATCCAGAACGCAATGCCGCAGGATGCGATCATCTCGTCCGATATCGGCAACAACTGCGCCATCGGCAACGCCTACCCGACGTTCGAAGAGGGACGGAAATACCTGTCGCCAGGCCTGTTCGGCCCCTGCGGCTACGGCTTCCCAGCCATCGTCGGCGCCAAGATCGGCAACCCGGATACCCCGGTAATTGGTTTTGCAGGTGACGGTGCGTTCGGTATTTCCATGAACGAGATGACCGCTGTTGGCCGCGGTGACTGGCCGCCGATCACCATGGTCATCTTCCGCAACTACCAGTGGGGCGCTGAGAAGCGGAACACGACGCTGTGGTTTGAAGACAATTTCGTCGGCACCGAACTCGATGAAGAGGTCACATACGCCGGCATTGCCACCGCCTGTGGCATGGAAGGCAAGCAGGTCCGGACCATGGAAGAGCTGACGGCGGCGTTGTCCGAAGCCGTCGACGCCCAGATGAACGAAGGCAAGACCGTCTTCATCGAAGCGCTGCTCAACCAGGAACTCGGCGAGCCATTCCGTCGCGACGCGATGAAGAAACCGGTTGCGGTTGCCGGCATCAGCCGCGACGACATGCGCCCGCAGCAGGTCGCGTAAGCACACGCGGCGTGCACGTCACGCAGAAACACTGACCGAAATGGCTTTCGGTTTGGAATGGGGCGGCCTGCTGATTGCAGCGGCCGCCCTTTTCATTGGCGGGTTCGCCCGCGGCCTGACCGGTTTCGGCAATGCCGCGATCATCATGGCGGCGCTCACGCTTTTCCTCCCGCCACGTGACGTCGTGCCGATCGCCGTCGGGCTCGAGGTGGTGGCCGGATCGCTCCAGCTTCCGTTTCTCTGGGCGCATGTCGATCGCCGGTTGCTGGCAACCGTGACGCTCGGCGCGATCTGCACAACGCCCCTCGGCGTCCTCGCGCTGACGCTCGTCAACGGCGAAACGGTCCGTCTCGCAATTCTCGGATTTATTCTCCTCGCCAGCGGCCTGCTTCTATCCGGCATGACGCTGCCGCGCGCGAGGAGCACACCGGCGACAGTCGCAGCCGGCGCCGTCTCAGGGTTTGCCAATGGTGCCGCCGGCCTCTCAGGCATCCCGATCGCGCTTTTTCTGGCCGCACGTGATGAGCAGGCACCCGTGATGCGCGCCACACTTGCGATCTATATCCTCCTCATTGGCCTCGCGACACTGGCCTTGTTTGCGTGGTCCGGCTTGCTGACCACTGATGCTATCGCACGCACGGCTGTCGGCATTCCGTTCACGATCGTCGGTCTGATCCTCGGGATGCGCAGCTTCGCTTACCTTTCGACCAACCTCTTCCGCCGCATTACTCTCATCCTGCTGATCACCGTCGCGGCCGCCGGCCTCGCGCGGACGCTTTTTGCAGGATAGTGAGCATTCAAAGACGCACCGTGTCCTGAGCGCATTCTGCGAACGAACATTGAGTTTATGATCTGCACAGATTGCTTGAAAGTCGTGTGGGCGCTGGAAATACTGAGGCGTTAGTCGCGTTGACCGAGCGCCGAGTCTCTCACGGTGCTGCGCCGCATCAGGGGGCAGACGTCATGACGGAAAACGAAAACAGCGGGAGCGCAGATCAAGATCCCGGACTGAACGCTGAACCAGAAGGGCAAACGGTAACTGGTGGCGTTGCTGGTCAGTCTGCCCAACCCGCAGAGGGACCGTGGGGCGCGCAAGAGGCCGATGAAGACGAGATCACGCTGCCTCCGATACCCAATGTGCCGACACACCCGTCGCTGCTCTACACCTTGATCGGCGTGGTGACGTTGGCCGCCGCGTTGTACGTCGCGTACTACAATCTCGTGAGCATCTGGATTTTTCTCCCCGTTACGCTGACCCTCGCTGTGATCTTCGGGCAGCGCGACCAGGCGCACCAGCAACGTCTCGCCGACAAGTTCATACCGGAACGGGTAGAGGAGCTTGCGCCGTTCATTGTTGATCCGGCAGTTCGTGCAGAGCACGCTCAGAACGAGTTCAAGGCCGTCACCGATCTCTCTCCGACGTACCAGCCGCTTGGTGTGTTTGCCTTTCTGACTGTGCTCGCGGTTGCCTACTTCATGGCGCTGAATGTGTCGGACTCGGTTGGCTGGATGTGGAGCTTTGCAGCGAACATCACGACGGTCATCGCAGCGCTCGTAACGTTGCTTCTGACAGCTGCGTTGATGGGGAACACGTTCACAATCCCGGTGAACAACGACTTCGACTATCGCTCCGAAGCGGACTCACTCCTCGATCAAAGACTGGGTCGGAGTGATCAGAACGACATCGAGATCATCACCAAAGCAGCAGATCTCAAGATGCTGCTCCGCCGAATTGACTCCTACACCCTCGAGAGTGCGTTGCTCTCGGCGCTGTCATTCTCTTCCTTTCTGTCAATCATTCTCGCCGACGGAAAGGACTACATCACGGAAATCAAAAAGCTCTTTGGCGACAGCATGGCCTGCGCAACCTTGCCGGACTGGTCTGACACGCTGAGTTTTGCACCCCCGCAAGTCTGCTATCTCGATCTGTTCTCCGTCGCCTACATCCAGGAAAACCTGATCGGTCTGATCTGTCTCAGCCTGTTGATCTGCGCGGCCATGTTTCTGGGCGTTCTGGTTGCGCGGCTTCGGTTCAACGAGGGCCTTCGGGATGCGGAGGTCGCCATCCAGACGGCCGAGCGATTGAATGAAAAAGAAGAAGAGGCGATCAAGTCTGGACGCGAGCAACGGGCAAAGCGCTACGCGGTCGCGATTCGTGATTACACACGCGACGCAGAGAAACTCGAGCGAGAATTGAACCCGACCGTCTTCGTCATGCGTGTCAGTCGCGATCTCGGCGTTCTGTTTTTCATTGTGCCGCTGATTCTCTGCGGGTTCTTTTTCTCACCGTTCGTAGCGCTCGGGTTGCTGGTCGCGTTTGCCGTATCTCTGCTTTTCGGCCAGGCGGACCGGCTCCGTCGGAAGTTCAAGAGCAAGAACATCTTCGATGCCGCGCGCAAAAAACTCCATGGCTCGCGTGCGTCGTGATCGGACGTTGGCACAAGCTGGCTATTCGAGAGGACATGCGTTGTGATCACGGACCGCCTCCACATCACGAACGGCGACGGCGCGGCGGAGATTATTCGCGCGTCCGGCATCGAGGGCGAAGTGCTGCCATGGCGTGATCCGATGCATCATGGCCCGTTCCCGCCGGCGCTCGATCTCGACGCCGTGAGCGTAGTACGCGCGGACTATCTCGCTGGCGACATGCTGGATGTGGATGGCGTTCGCGCCGACTTCGCTGATCGCAATCACCGGCTGCGCGACGCGCTCACGCGCGGCGACGCCATCACACTCTGGTTCGAGCATGACCTTCTCGACCAGCTCCAGCTCGTGCAAATCCTCGATATCGTCAGCGCGTCGGGGAGCAGCGGTGTGGTCGAACTGATCTGTATCGGCGATCATCCGCAGGTCCATCCGTTCCGTGGCCTCGGGCAACTCAACGCCGCGCAGATGGCGGCACTCTGGCCAACGCGCGCAGCCGTCACGGATGCCGAACTGGCACTGGCGTCACGCGCGTGGGCCGCGTTCCGCGCGGAGGACCCGACCGGTATCGAAGATCTGCTGCGGGACGATACCAATGCACTGCCGTTCCTCGCTTCAGCGCTGCGACGACATCTGCAAGAGTTCCCGTGGCGCAGTGATGGTTTGACACGCACGGAACGTCAGCTCCTGCAGTGCGTCGCAGCGGGAGAGACAAAACCGGGTGCACTATTCGTGGCGAACATGGAGAAGGAAGCCGAACTGTTCATCGGCGACTGGCCGACGTTTAGGGGCATCGCGGCGCTGTGTGAGGATGACATGGCGTTGTTGACCTGCGCTCCCGGCGCTCGCTTCAAGCACCCGCCGCGTGACGAGATCGAGCCCGAGGCGTTTCAGGCGCAGCGCCTGTCGTTTACCGCGGCAGGTGAGCAGGTGCTGTCTGGTGCGGCGCTCTGGACTACGAGGCGTGACCAGTGGTTCGGCGGCGTGCATTGCGCCGGGTCGCCACCATCATGGATGTGGGACGAAAAATCAGGAGCCTTGCACCGCACGGACGCCTGAGTGCGGACGGCGCGACACGACGGGGCCAAAGTCAAATACAACAAAGGAAGCGAAATGCGTCCAATCCGCATCAACGACCCATTGCGCGTCGTGGCCGCCGCCGCTTTCGCACGCGTCGTATGGTGGCCGCAGGCGGACGCACCGCGCGAGATCATCAGCTAGGCCGCCATCGATGTCTCAAGCCGACACGGCAACTGCACCCCACGCAACACTGCGACCCGCAAAGTGCGTCCCGGCCGCTTGACGTTCCAGGAGGTCCGGATCGTCGCGGGCACCTGGCAAGACTGCGGCGGTGGTTGCGCGGAAAGCTATCGCACCGCGAGACTAGATTTTTGGGAAATCCAACGCACAGGCGAGCTAGAATAGGTTGGATGCCGAGCCCCTCAGAGCGCGTCCAACACGCTCGGATCACATCAACCAGCCAAAGTACTTCACGAACGATGCAGCGGCATCATACGCTTTCCGGATCCATGAAGGGAGAAGAAGCCACTCTGCATTGGCCAACTGCAGAGGGAGAAGAAACAGCCCGAGAGGCAGAAGTGCCCAAAGTCTCAAGGCGTCAAAGCTGAAGGCGTGGACATACGTGTCTTTGAACACAAGAGGCAGACCTTTGAGGCCCCGGTATGCGGCAACGGCAAGAAAACTCCATATCATCAGTTGAAGAAACCAAAGCGCGATCCAGATCGGCGCATTGCCGATGGTCCACGCGGGTTTCTCGGACTGAGGGATCCCGGCTAGAATGTGCGATCCCGTGAAACAGATCGGGACAAGCATCGCGAGGATGGCGCCGAGAAGCGCTGCTCGCCCAGCCCAGAACACGAGGTTCACCCACCACGGTTGCGTCGCGCGCACGTAGTGCATGCTCGGTGGCTCCGTCGGAAAGGCCGTCTCCGTCATGTGCGTCTCCTCGATGAGAAAAAAGGAAAGCTGATGGGCGCTTTGCTATGACAAGCGCCCCGGTCAGGGGGAACAAAATAAGCTCGCGTGCGCCAACGCCGACTTGACAGCAACCGGGAAAGATAACGAACCTGCGATCGGTTGGAATACGTGGGAGAGCCAGATGGGTGCACGAGACTTCGGGGATGTTCGCTCGGTTGATGTCAGTGACGGACTTCCAGGCGCGGATGCGGTCGAGGCCTACAACGCCGACGGTGTCATCTGTCTGCGTGGCGCGTTTGATCAGGCGTGGCTGGATACCATCGAGCAGGGAATTTCCCAGGCCCTGAACGGCGCCAGCTCCGACATGACCGTCGTAAAATCGGACGATGACAAGGGGCACTTTTCCTTCTCTTCGCAAGCCTGGCGCGAGGTGCCGCCATTCAAGAGCTTCATCTTCGAAAGCCGCCTGCCGGATCTGTGCTGGCCGTTCCTGCAGTCGCAGACCCTGACCCTGTTCTACGATTTTCTGCTCATCAAACAGGCGAGCAGCAAGAACGCCGGCACACCATGGCATCAGGATCACGCGTTCTACCCGCTGACCGGTCGCAAGGTCATCAACTGCTGGACCGCGCTCGACGACATCCCGCGCGAAACCGCGTTGCGCTACGTCCGCGGATCGCACCGCACGAGCGAACTGACCCGCGCGATCAAGTTCGACAATTCAAACGAGGATTATAAGTTCGTTCGCCGCGAACGCCCGCCGGTGCCCGACATCGACAACGATCCCGAGGCCGACATCATCACGACGGCGATGCAGGCCGGAGACATGCTCGTCTGGAACTCGCATCTCTATCACGCCGCACCGGGCAACCATCTCGACGCACGCCGCGCCGCATTTTCGGTCAACTGGGCCGGTGACGACGTCCGCTTCGAAGACGTCCCCGCCATCGACACCTACACCGCCCCTCACCTGAAAACCGGCGACCGCATCGAATGCGACAAGTTCCCGTTGGTACGATCGGCCTAGGACAAAGAGCGCTGGGAGTTCTGTGCAGGACGTCGGCTGAGTGGCGCCGCGTCGCCATCGTTGTTGGACAAAGATGTGTAGCAGATCCCACATCCTGTGACGCACGTCGCAGTTTCAGAGTTTAAACGGAAAGAATACGCAGTTTTCTCCCCAATCGCCGAGACACCAAGTCTGCTCGCAACTAAAAGCAATCCAAGAAGCGGGTGCACGTTATTGAACCCGCTCGATAAAAAATAGCGATCGTTCTCAGACATCAGTCCTAAACGTCCTGTACGTGTTCGGAATAGCGTACAACCATGAAAGAGGGCGGGATAGAACAGCAATAAAAACAGTAATTTATGAGTCTGTTGGCTTGTGCCGTTCACCCGGTCAGATGCAATCAGGCATGCAGGTGGCGAATGCAACTCGAAGACGAAAACGATCGCCGCAGCCGTACATCTGAAATTTGAAACATCGTTTTCAAAAATACTGGTGTTTCTCTCGTTAGCTTTTTCCCAAGAGGCGAATTCGCCGAAGTGGGAAAAAGAAGCAATCATGAGAACGCGTTTCTTGGCGGCCGCGCTGACAGTGCCGCTGGTATCTATCACCGGCGTCACGACGGCAGCCGGTCAGGCAACCGTGCCGTTCACGAGTACCGTAGCTGGCGCATTCACGCTGATGGTCGGCACTCCAGGTGTGATGGCGCCGACGACTGACTTCACAAAACTGACCTCCAACCAGGCACCCGGAACGTCAGGCACGGTCGCAGCCGTTTCGACCAGCTCGGCGTTCTCCGTAACGGCGGATGCACCTGCGAGTTTCACGACCCCTCCAAGCGGTGGCGGAGACAATGTGACCTTCGCTGCGACCTACAGCGGCTCTGACGCCACCTCGATCGGCGACTTGCCAGGCACGACACCAACGCCAATTTACGCTTTGCCGTCCAGCGCTTGAATCCCTCTTCCATCGTCATACTCATCGCTACCCAATCCTCCTTGTAGCATGAGCAGATTTTCACTGGGTCGGTACATTTGCGCTGATCGCCGTCGCTGCGTCGGCGATGACGCAGACACCGACGCAGGCCCACGCGCAGAACTTCAATACCTTTCACGACAGCCGGTCCGTCCAATTGGGCTTGAACTTGCCGCACATTCCAACGCCGAGTCGGCAGGACGAGATCCGCGCGGCCGATGGCACGATATGCCGCTCGAGCACCTCGAACAACGGGGCCTACCTCGACGTCGGGAGCATCGGCAATCAGGCGGTTGGCAACGGCTTCGAGTCCGCCAGCGTCTACGGTCGGCTGGTGATCCTGCTCGGTGAGAAACCCCAACGGCTGAATTGCCGAGGCTACTACCAACTCGAGATTAAACGCCTGCGCGCTGAACTCGCCTTGGTGAAAACAGGGCTCGGGCAGGGAGCGGCGGTCCAGGGATCGTCTGCCTACATACAACCAAACGCACAAACGCGACCTGCAGCTCAAAGCGGCGGGCAAGACTGGCAAAACACGGGCTGGAGCAATGCCGACACCGCCAATCCGGCCACCGTGCAGAAGTCTGTGCGTCGCTCTGATGCTCCGACGTTGAAACGGGCGAAGCCAACCATCTCGGCGGCCCCGCCGCCAACGCGCTGCGACCGGGCAACTCCAGCACAGTGCGCTGGATGACATCTACGGAACGTCGCGGCCGCCGGTTCGGTATGATGCCTTTGCCCTCGATCTACCCACGGCGAACGCCAGTGGTTATCGACACAGAGAACTTGGCCTCAATGGTTGCGCCGCAGAGCCAGCAACGCCGCAAGGCTCTGACATGGCGCGCGTCCGTGTTCCAGCGGAACTAGTCCTGACTCAAGGTGTAGGATGACAATGGAGGTTGTGTTGACTTCCGCATCTTACATCGGCGGGCATTTCTACTCCCAGTCCGTGCGACGCGTACGGTTCTGCGACTTGGGCCTTTGGAGGCAAACCGCCAGTGTCGTCGCCTCACCCGCCCGCGTCGTCCTCGGATTTAATCCGAGGACTCACCACGCAGACAGGCACATTGGAAGCAGCGGTTGAACTGCCGAGAGTTCTATCGTCCAGCTTGATGATGTTCGCGTCGGCGGGCATTTGGGTGTGGGGTTGGCGTTCTGAACTAGCCCTGGTTCTACTCGATCAGGTCTGACAGCTCGTCGACCATGTCGATAAATGCCCCGCGGAACGTACGTCTCCGCATTTCAGCCCCAAGCCGTATAGCAAACGCTTTTCGGTCACCACGCGCGCGGTTCATCCAAACACAAAAAACCGCCGGGCGGGATGCGCGCGGCGGTTGAAATGATCAAGGGATCTCGATGAAACGGGATATGCGTCCGGTAGAGCCAACAAGGCATGGTCTGGACCGAATTGCGCGGCGCACGTGGCGCGCACTGTTCGGGTTCCACGACCATCCTTTACAGACCTGGCGACGACCTACTCTCCCACGCCTTGAGACGCAGTACCATCAGCGCTGAGACTTTTCACGGCCGAGTTCGGGATGGGATCGGGTGTAGACATCTCGCAATAATCACCAGGTCGGTGAAGAATGGCCCGGCACGAAGTATGCCCGACCCTGACGATGATGTGTGCCATCGTCTCACTGTCCTGTAGCCAAAATCTGGTCTCTCGCATGCGCAGAACGCGCAAGGTTAATAAGAGCAATCAAGCCGATCGAGTTATTAGTACTGGTTAGCTGCACACGTTACCGTGCTTCCACACCCAGCCTATCAACGTGGTGGTCTTCCACGACTCTCAAGGGAAAACTGGTTTCATGGGGGGCTTCCCGCTTAGATGCCTTCAGCGGTTATCCCGTCCGTACTTGGCTACCCTGCTGTGCCGCTGGCGCGACAACAGGTCCACTAGAGGTACGTCCACCCCGGTCCTCTCGTACTAGGGGCAGCTCCATTCAATTTTCCTACACCCACGGCAGATAGGGACCGAACTGTCTCACGACGTTCTAAACCCAGCT
>JBCAXC010000063.1:0-8999 GCA_038534255.1 Pseudomonadota bacterium | reverse complement strand
TATCTCGAAAAGGCGCCGTTTGCGGATATGAAACTCGGTCCCGTCACAAGCCGCACCAAGGGCAAGGCGGAGGGCGTGCTGCGCCTGCGTTTCCCGATGCACCCGAAACTCACGGAGCGCGAGGTCCGCATCAACGGCAAGTTCACGGTGAAAAATGCCGAGGCGAAAGAGGTGTTTCCTCGCCTCGATATCGCAGGTGGCGCCTTGACGTTTGATGTGACGGAAAAGGCGGTCGAGGCCACAGGTGAGGTGCTGGTGAACGGTGTGCCGGGCAAAGTTCGCTGGTTGCGCCTGCTCGACGGCTCGGAGGACAAACAGCCGCCGCTCCGCCTGAGTGCACGGCTCGATGCATCGGACCGCAAACAGCTCGGCATCAACGTGAATCACTTCGTGGAAGGCACCGTCGCAGCCGACATTGCCATTACGGCGCGCAAGGGCAAGCCACCGCTGATCAACGTACAGACCGATCTCACGCAGGCCGACGTGTCGATTGATTATCTCTCCTGGCAAAAGGCTGCGGGCCGCTCTGCGATCGCCCAGTTTGACGTCGTGCCGGATGAGAAAGGCAACACGACCCTGCAGAATTTCAAGGTCGTCGGGCAGGATATCGCCGTCGACGGATGGATCGAGCTTGGCAAGGACATGCGCGTGCGGCGCTTCTCCCTGCCGGAGTTTGCCATCAACGTCATCACGCAGATGTCGGTTTCCGGTGAGTTGCGCGCCGACAAGGTCTGGGACGTGAAGGTCCGCGCGGCGAATTTCGATGCACGCCCGATCTTCAAGAACCTTTTTTCTCCAAAGCAGTTTTCCCGGCATGTTCCGCCGAAGGAAACCCGCCGCGCAGGCCTGATTATTCGCGCCTTCATCAAGTCGATGATCGGCTATTCGAACACCAATCTGCAGGATACGCAGATCGTCCTCGAGCGCCGCGACGGGAAGATCCGCACGCTGGAGGCGAACGGCTCATTGCCTGGCGGCACGCCGCTCACCGTGAGCCTGACGACGAATGCGCAGGGCCTTCGCGAACTGCGTGGGCAGACAAAAGATGCCGGCGAAGCGTTCCGTCTGATCGGCTTTTACAAAAGCGTGCGCAAAGGCGAGGCGAAGCTCCGCGTCCTGCTGGATCGACCGGGCCTCGAAGAGGTCGCAGGCACGCTATGGACGCGGAACTTTTTCATGCTTGGCGACACGGTCGTCAATGAGGTGCTCGAGAGTGGCGGGCGTCAAGGCGAAGGTGCCACCGTCAAGGGGATAGAAACCCGCAGGGATCAGCAGGGTCGACGGCGCACCGTGATCAAGTTCAGCCAGCTGCGGTTTAATTTCTCCGTCGGAAACGGGCAGTTTCTGCTCAAACCGTCATACGTCAACGGCCCGGCGCTCGGCGCCACGTTGCAGGGCAAGGTCGACTTCGAGCGTCGCGTCGTCAATCTCGGCGGAACCTACATTCCACTCTACGGCCTCAACGCGGCGATCGGGGCCTTGCCGATCCTCGGCGACATTCTCGTTGGCCGGGAGGGGGAAGGTATCTTCGGCGTGACGTTCGGTGTGCAGGGTCGGCTCGACAAACCCGATGTGCTCGTCAATCCGGTGTCTTTCGTTGCGCCGGGCATCTTCCGCCAGATTTTTGCCATCTCGCCGGAAGGCCAGCAGATCACACCGCGCTCCGGCGGCGCAGTGCAACCGCGTACGCGTCGCGCCGCGCCGCGACCGCCATCCAGCTCAAGTTGGACGACAAACCGGGACCGGTAAGCACTTGTCGAATGCGTCAGTCTCTAGTCCGGTACAAGCAGGACGTGCTTTTTTTTCCCCGATGACAGCTTGATCACGCCTTCGTCCGTCACGTCCGTGCGAGAGAGAGCACGTGCCGGATCGCCGATCTTGCTGTCGTTCACGCTGATTGCATTGCCGCTCACTGCGCGCCGTGCTTCTCCGTTGGACTTTGCAAGTCCGGCACTCACCAACGCCGTCAGCAGTCCGAGCCCGTCGTCCAGTTCTGCGGCTGCGATAGAAACGCGCGGAAGTCCCTCCGCCGCAGCGCCATCTTCGAAGGTGCGCCGCGCAGTCTCCGCTGCCTGCTCTGCCGCGTCACGTCCGTGCACCAGAGCCGTCGCCTCCGTCGCCAACACTTTCTTCGCGTCATTGATCTCCGCACCCTGCAGCGCACCGAGACGCGCGATCTCGTCGAGTGGGAGTAGGGTGAACAGCTTGAGAAACCGTGCGACGTCGGCGTCTTCGACATCGCGCCAGTACTGCCAGTAGTCGTAGGCAGACAGCATGTCCGCGTTCAGCCAGACGGCGCCTGCGGCCGTCTTTCCCATCTTCGCGCCGGACGACGTGGTCAGCAGCGGCGCCGTCAATGCGAAGCATTGACCACCGTTCAGCCGACGCGTCAGGTCGACACCGGCGACGATATTGCCCCACTGGTCCGATCCGCCCATCTGCATGCGGCAGTCATAGCGCGTGTTGAGCTCCGCAAAGTCGTAGGCCTGCAGAACCATGTAATTGAACTCGAGGAACGAGAGATGCTGCGCCCTCTCGAGCCGCATCGCGACGCTGTCGCGCTTAATCATCTCGTTCACGGACATCTGGCTGCCAACGCGGCGCAGCAGGTCGATGTAGTTTAACTCCATGAGCCAGCTTGCATTATCCTCCATCACGGCGTCGTTCGCACCGTCGCCAAAAAAGAGAAAATGATCGAAGACCTGGCGGATGCCCGCCTTGTTCTGCTCGATCTTCTCCGTCGTCAGCATTTGGCGGCTTTCGTCCTTGCCGGACGGATCACCGACCTGCGTCGTGCCGCCCCCCATCAGCGCGATGGGTCTGTTCCCGGTCTTCTGAAACCAGTGCAGCATCATGATCGGGACGAGCGAACCGGCGTGCAGTGAAGGCGCCGTGCAATCAAAGCCGATGTAGGCTGTCAGTGGCCCTTCCGCGAGCGCCGCATCCAACGCCCCGGCGTCTGACATCTGATGCACGAAGCCACGCTCCGTCATGACGTTCAGAAACTCTGACTTGAAGCTGTCAGGCATGGCCGGGCCTCGGCAAATCGGGATATGGGAGAACTGCGGGCGCGGTGTAGCAGCCTGCTGCGATGCGGGAAAGGTCGACATGGCGCAGATCCGGCGTGCGATCGGTGCGATGACGGGCACGTCGATGGACGGCCTGGATCTCGCACTCGTCGAGACCGATGGTGAGGCGATCGTGCGTCCGATTGCGAGCTATGCGCGTCCGTTCTCCGCACTGGAGCGTGATGCGCTGCGAGACGCCATTGCAGCGGCTGAACACGTGACCGAGCGCACGGAACGGCCCCGCCCGCTTGAGAACGCGGAACGCCTGATAACCGAGGCGCACGCAGAAGGTGTCGCCCGGTTGCTCTGGCGCGCACGCTGTGACGCCTCACAGGTCGATGTCATCGGGTTTCATGGCCAGACAGTCCTCCATCGTCCGGCTGACGCCCTGACGATACAACTCGGCGATGGCATGGGCCTCGCGCGCAACACCGGTATCGACGTGGTCCATGACTTCCGCGCCGCTGACGTCGCCGCCGGAGGGGAGGGAGCACCTCTTGCCCCCGTCTTTCATCGCGCGCTGGCGAAAGACATACCCGGCTGGCCTGTCGCATTCCTGAACATCGGCGGGGTGGCGAACGTCACCTGGGTCTCACGAAGTGGTCAGATGCGGGCGTTCGACACCGGACCGGGCAATGCCTTGATCGATGATTTTGTCCGCGCGCATTCAAACGGCGATCACGATGAAGGCGGTGAGCTTGCGCGCGCCGGGACGGTCGACGAGGGCGCCCTCACATCGCTCCTGCGCCACGGCTATTTCAGCGCAAGCGTGCCCAAGTCGCTTGATCGCAATGCGTTCGACGCCGCACCTGTGGCCGACCTCTCCCTCCGGGATGGTGCTGCAACGCTCACCGCATTCACGGCTGAGGCCGTCGCCCGGGCCAGATATTTTTTCTCCGAAGCGCCAGGCGTCTGGGTGGTCTGTGGTGGCGGGCGGCATAATCGCGCGATCATGATGGCGCTCGCCGAACGCGTCGAAGGTCTCGTCGCCCCGGCCGAAGCGTTTGGTCTCGACGGCGACATGCTCGAAGCGCAGGCCTTCGCCTATCTCGCCGTGCGCAGTCTGGACGGTCTGCCGCTCTCCTTCCCCGCGACGACCGGCGTCGCTGAGCCGACAACGGGCGGTGTGATGGCTAGGTATGATCAAAAAGCGCAGTAACCTGGCGCCATTGCTGCGGAGAAAAATGACCGCGTCGGGCGATCAAGGCAATGTCTCGGGTGATTGTCTCGGTCGTCGGATTGCCTCCATGTGACGGCGTGTGCACGGGCCGTGTCGCGATCGTCAGGTCGGCGTACCGCGCTACGTCCGGTTCCGGCAAAATGGTAAAGCCAACACCAGCGCGCGCGCACTCCATGCTCGCCTCCATCCCATCCAGCACGATTGTGCGATGTCGCTCGCATGTGAGCGCGTCGAGGTGGCGCGAGATCAACTGGCCGATCCCGGTCGCCGGGGCGAAATGCAGAAACGGCAGATGTGCGAAGAGCCAGTCGATGCCGTTGGCCTCGTGCGTGCGTGGCAGAGCATAAACCAGCGGCTCGGTGCGCAGCACGCGGTACTCAAATACCTCGTCGTCAAGCTGGACCGCCGTGAGCACCGCGAGATCCAGCCTCCCGTCGGCAACTTTTTTCTCCAACGCTTCCGACAGTCCTGTCGCCACCTCAAAGGTGACGTTCGGCGCGTCGCGCTGCGCAGCTTTCAGAAAGCTCGGGAGCAAGCGGACGCTCGCGCTCAGAACGAAACCGACGTGGAGTGTGCCAGCAAGCGCGGCCTGCGGTGCGCTGGCGCGCAGAAGCTCACGTTCGGCGGTCGTGACGGCGCGCGCATAGGGGACGAGAGCCGCACCTTGCGCCGTCAGGCGTGGCGGGCGGTGGCCGCGATCAAACAACGCGGCCCCGAGATCCGCTTCGAGTGACTTCATCTGCATGCTGACCGCAGACAGCGTCATGTTCAGGCGGCGTGCGGCATCGCCAAAACTCTTAAGCTCGGCAATCGTAACGAACGTCGTGAGCAAACGCGTCTGCATAAAATTCAGCGTAGCTGAATTTGATCTTTCATGAAACTCGATTGCATTGAATTTAAGCGTCGATCACAGTCGCGTGATGAAACGCACACCCTCCGCCGATTTTTACCGTGCTACCGCACGGGATCTCGCCAAAGTCTTTGCCGAGCGCGCGGCCACGTGGGACCGGGAGCGTCGTTACTGTTGGGACAATATCGCCGACCTGCGCGACGCAGGGCTGATGGGCATGACCTTGCCGCGCAGTCTTGGCGGTCAGGACGCCACGTTTCTCGATGTACTCACCGTCGTCAACGAGATCGGCGCCGCCTGCGCCCTGACCGCGCGGGTCGTCGTGGAGGCGAACATGGGCGGCATCTCGGCCATCATGGCCTACGGCTCCGACGCGCAAAAAGCGCTGTGTGCGCCGATCGTCCTCGCGGGCGACAAACCCGCGATTTGCATCACAGAGCCGGATGCGGGGAGTGCCGCGACCGAACTGAAAACCACGGCCCGGCGCGTACCCGGTGGCTATCGTGTGCGCGGACGCAAACACTGGATCACTGGCGGTGGGGTATCAAAACTGCATCTCGTCTTCGCGCGCATCGAAGACGAAGATGGCAACTTCGAGGGTATCAGTGGCTTGATTGTGTTTCGGGATGCGGAGGCTGGTGTTGATCCTGAGGGCTTTGAGATCGTGCGCCACGAGCACACCCTTGGCCTGTGTGGCATGCCCGAAGCGGAACTCGCCTTCCACGATATGTTCGTGCCGGAGGAAAATCTGCTGCGCCCACCACAGGGGCTGAAGCGCGGCTTCGCAGCGCTCATGACGGCGTACAACAGCCAGCGGGTCGGCGCGGGCGGCGTTGCGCTCGGCATCGCAAGTGGCGCCCTGTGGCGCGCGAAACGCTATATGCTGGAGCGCGAGCAGTTCGGGCGTCCCATCGCAGAGTTTCAGGGCCTGCAATGGATGCTGAGCGACATGGACATGCAGGTGCACGCCTCCCGTCTCATGCTGCAAGACGCGGCGCGTTCACTCGGCCCCGATGGGATATTCCCCGATCAGATGACAGCCGCACGGGCAAAAATCTTCGCAACGGAAGCCGCGATCAAGGTCGTCAACGACGCCCTGCAAATGTTCGGTGCCCGAGGATATGGCGCAGAGGAACCGCTGGAGCGCATGTACCGAGACGTCCGCATGTTCACGATCGGCGGCGGAACGGCGCAGGTCCTCCGCACGCAGGTCGCCAGCCACCTGCTGGATATGAAACTGCCACAGACCCGCGAAGGCCAGGCCGCACTGGCGTAATTGGCTGTTGCCGCATGAAGGCTTTGCTACGGGCAAGACCTGATGCACCTTTGCCGTGATGGTCATTGGCGGGGAGGCGGGAACAGTGTCGGATCACGCGGTGACACTTGAGGCCGGCGGCGTATGCTCGATTGCACTGGAGCCCGGTGAGCGGGTGCGGATCATAAATGTTCCGGGCGATCAGGTGATCGATACGTGGGCCTTCGCAACAGAGGCCTTCGCAACAGAGGCCATCGCAACCGGCGCCGATGCGGGCGACACACCCATCGAGCACATGTCCATGGAGCATAGCCGGGCGTGGTGGCTGAAGTTGCGCCCCACCGTCGGCGATGTGCTTGTGACCAACCGCCACAACGCCTTGCTGCGGCTAGAGGCGGATACCTCGCCCGGCATCCACGACACCTTGATCGCAGCGTGCAACCCGGATCGCTACCGCGTGCTCGGCGCAGGCGATGATCACGCCAACTGCGAGAACAATCTCCACAGCGAGCTTGCGCGCCATGGCATTGCGACCGACGTGACGCCGTGCCCGCTGAACCTTTTCATGAACATCCCCTCGCGCGGGGAAAACGGATTGGCGCGGGAGGCGCCGGAGAAAAGCCCGAACTGCTATGTGGAGTTTTCCGCATTGCAGCCCGCACGCGTCGTGTTCTCCGCCTGCCCGATGGATGTTCTGCCAATCAACGGCACGGATGGCCCGAAAGACGGCGTGCGCATCGAGCGCGTGTGACGCCGCATCTACTCAAATCGGATGATAAGGTCTCATGAAAATTATCCTCATCGGCGCGAGTGGCGATATCGGACGGGCAGCGCATGAGGCGCTTGCGCCGCGCCACGAAGTCATCACCGCCGGGCGCAATAGCGGCGACATCCGCGTCGACATCGAAAATGGCGCGTCAATCGATCAGATGTACCGCGAGACCGGCACGATCGACGCGGTGATCTCAACCGTTGGGACCGTGCATTTCGGTCCGCTCGAAACGTTCACGCGTGAGCAGATGATGGTTGGCCTGCGCAACAAGGTGATGGGGCAAATCGATGTCGTGTTGCGCGGCCTCGATTCTGTGCGTGACGGCGGATCATTCACGCTCACCAGTGGCGTCCTCGACCGGGATCCCGTGCGGCAGGGCATTGGCGCCGCTACCGCGAACGCCGCACTGACCGGGTTCGTGACCGGAGCCGCAATCGAGCTGCCGCGGGGATTGCGCGCGAACGTTGTAAGTCCAGGACTGCTTGAGGTTTCCGAAGATCGCTATGGCGCATTTTTCCCCGGCTTCGAGCGCGTGCCGTCCGATCGCGTCGGCCGCGCCTATGTCAAATGCGTCGAAGGTTTTGGCACCGGACAGACGCTGATTGTCGAATAGGGCGGGCTCGCCCATCGTTACGCTGAAGATGACCCATTTTTCCTCCGGGAGGACATGATGTCGAAATCAGCTTTGATCGTCGGCGCCGGCCCCGGTATCAGCGCGTCGTTTGCCCGCAAACTGGCGGCGGCTGGCTATCAGGTGCATCTGGCATCGCGCGATACCGCCAAGCTCCAGGATCTCGTCCGCGCGATCGACGGTCAGGCGCACACCTGTGACGTCCTGCAGGACGGGGCCATCACCGCACTGTTTGGGAAGCTCGACGACACCGACGTCACACCAGACGTCGTGCTCTACAACCCGAGCTTTCGCGAACGGGGACCGTTTCTCGAACTCGATGCGGAACGGACGCGCAAGGCCTTGCTGGTGACCGCGTATGGCGGTTTCATCGTGGCGCAGGAGGCGGCGCGACGCATGGTGCCGCGGGGATCGGGCACAATCCTCTTCACCGGCGCTTCGGCCAGTGTGAAAGGCTATCCGCAGTCCGCCCCGTTCGCGATGGGCAAGTTCGCTTTGCGCGGCCTCGCCCAGTCCATGGCGCGCGAACTGGCACCGCAGGGCATCCACGTCGCGCATTTCATCATCGATGGTGGGGTTCGCAATCCGGATCGGCCGGAACGGATCGATGCGCCCGACAACCCTGACAGCATGCTCGACCCTGACGCCATCGCGGACAGCTATATGCATGTGCTCGCTCAGCCCCGTACCGCATGGACGTGGGAGATCGAGTTGCGACCGTGGGTGGAAAAATTCTGATGCGGCCGGAGCGCACCAACCACTCTTGACGTCGCGGCCGCCACGTCGTCCTTGGCGGGCAACGCACCGACCCAAGCGCTGCAGGACCCATGGAAGCGACACTCAATCTGGCGATCTCCAACCTCACGTCGCCGATGATCCTGTTCTTCGCACTTGGGCTACTTGCCGCCCTCGCGCGCTCTGACCTCGTCGTGCCGGAGGCGATCGCGAAGGGGCTGTCGCTCTATCTGATGATGGCGATCGGGTTTAAGGGCGGCGCGAGCGTCGCGCAGCACGGCGTGGATGCAACGCTGCTTCTATCTCTCCTCGTTGGTATCCTGCTTAGCGCCCTGATCCCGGTCCTCGCGTTCAACGCGCTGAGATTTACGACAGGTCTCAGCACCGTCGATGCCGCCGCGATCGCGGCCCACTACGGCTCGATCTCGATCGTCACGTTTCTCGCGATGACCCAGGCGATCGAGGGGCTCGGTATCGATTACGAAGGCTACATGGTGGCCGTTGCGGC
>JBCAXC010000062.1:0-9083 GCA_038534255.1 Pseudomonadota bacterium | reverse complement strand
CCGAGCGGTCCGTCGTGTAGACGTCGCAACGGCCAGCGTCGTATGCGGCGACAACTTCGTCGGCTTTTTCGAACGCGACGACTTCGTACTTCATGTTGTTTGAACGGAAGTAGTCAGCGACGTTCAGCTCGGTCGTTGTACCAGTGTTGGTGCAGACCGATGCGCCGTCGAGTTTCAGAGCGCTGTCGACGCCGAGTTTCGTCGGCACCATGAAGCCCTGGCCGTCATAGTAGTTGACGCCTGCGAAGTTGAGGCCAAGGGCGGTGTCGCGGCCCATCGTCCATGTCGTGTTGCGCGACAGGATATCGACTTCACCAGACTGCAGCGCCGTGAAACGCTCTTTCGCAGACAGCGGTGTGAATTTGACTTTGGCCGCGTCACCGAAAACGGCTGCTGCGACGGCCTTGCAGAGATCGACGTCGATGCCGGTCCACTTGCCGCTGTCATCCGTGTTGGAGAAGCCTGGCAGGCCCTGGCTCACGCCGCACTGCACGTGACCTTTTTTCTTGATGTCATCCAGCGTTGCCGCGGATGCCGTCGTTGCAAAACCAGCGGCAACCAGTGCCCCAAGCGCAACTCTCGACAGTACTTTCATTCAAACCCTCCTGAGGTTTTGATACGTCTGCGTTCCCTTGACTTATCGACGGGCTAACGCCTTGTCCATTGACCATAAGGTCAATGTATTGGCAACAGCCCACGGCGCGTTTGCCCCGCCCATATTTTGCGCAGGGGTACACGCTCGCATCGAGCATAACGATGGCAATGAGGCGCCGCAATGGCGCAACGCGTCTCCCGACAGTTGCGCACGACAATTGGCTCTCTCGTGTCGGCGGTCGCCAGCTATCCAAGTCGGTGGCCCATGAACAGCAACCGGCGTTCCAGCGCATCGCGTTGTTTTTCATTGGTGAAGCCGAGCCGCCGATAGAACGTCACGTTGCGCGCGCCCTCGACCGTGACGATGTGGACACCTTCGATCTGTCGACTTCGTAACGCCTCGAGAAATGCGCGGACTAGTCGGGCGCCGATGCCCATACCGCGTAGGGTCGCGTCCACGTTGATGTGCAGATGCGCCGGGAAATCGCGCCAGAGATCACGGAAAACCGAGACGTGAAACTGTCCGGTGAACCCATGTGCATGATCGGGCGGATCGGCCGCGCCGACGAGATAGCCGACGATCGCGGCGTCGTTTGCGTGCCACGCGATCCAGACATGTTCCGCCGCGGCGTCGATGTAAGCACCGACCCAGGTGTGGAGAAAAATGCGCCGGTCATTCGCGGACGAAAAGGGGGCGCGCGCGCCTCGCGCGCAGATCTCCTCGATCGCCGCACGTGCCGTATCTCTTTCCGTGCACGGCAAATCAACGAAGCGTTTGATGATGATCTCGTCGCCCGGCATAAGTCGTCAGGTATCACGGGCCGTGCGATGGTTGCCGAACTTTCTTGCCCGCGACGATCGTGGCCACCACATCGCCGTCCCGCATCCTGCTGCGAAAGTCTGCGACCACTATGCCGCCCGAACATCTCGCCATCATTCTGGTGGCCGCATTCTTTGGCGGCATCGTCACGGGCGCTGTGGGCTTCGGCAGCGGGCCGCTGATGATGGGCGTTTATCTCATCGTGCTGTCACCAAAGATCGCGGCGCCACTGATGATGTTTTCCGCACTCTTTTTTGTCCCCGCCTCGTTGCGCACGGTGTGGCATGCGATCCAGTGGCGGCGGATCGTGCCATTCGCGATCGGCGCGCTGGTCGGTGCGCCACTGGGTGCTTTCGTGCTCGTCTCCGTCCCGACCGATCTGCTCAAGGGGCTGATCGGCGTGATCCTGATTGGATACTGCATCATCATGGTGGCCCGCCGCCGCCAGATCGTGATCTCGCCACGTACGCCGCTGCCTGATGCGTTGGTCGGCGTAACGGGTGGGCTTGTCGGCGGAGGGGCGGCGATCCCCGGTGTGGTGTGGTCGCTGTGGACGAGCATGCGCGGGTGGTCGAAGGAAGAGCAGCGTGCCGTCTATCAGCCGCTCAATCTGGCAACGGTGACGTTTGCGTTCGCGAGCCTCTGGTATGCGGGTCTGGTGACGCGTGAGGTGCTTGATCTCGCGCTCTATGTCGTGCCGGTCACGTTGCTCGGGGTGGCGTTTGGCATTCCGCTCTATCGCCGCATCAGTGAAGCGGGGTTTCGCAAGTTGATACTCGCGCTCCTCGCTGCACTTGGCGTCTATCTGGTTGCCGACGTCGGGTGGGCGCTGATCTAGAAGCCCGGTCCTTTGTCCGCCACCGGCCCGGGCGCGATGTCTGTGGCCCCACCCGGTTTCACCAGAGCAAGCCCGACGAGCATGACTGCGAGCGCCGCCCAGACCCACGCCGAATGAGCTTCGCCAAGCAGAACCATGCCCCACGCGACACCGGTCAGTGTTACGACATAAGCGATCTGACTGGCGAACACGGGGCCGCCTGCGCTTATGAGGTAGACGAACACCGCATAGGCCACGGTGCTGAACATGGCCATTCCGAGCAATGCAATTTCGGGTTGACCCAGAGGCCATTCGGGCAGGGCCAGCACGCCGAAGGCGAAGGCAACGCAGACAGTCATCAGTGCTGCAGCGATCATCATGCCGAACAGGATCGTGAGCGGATGCGTTCCGGTGGGTAGATCGAGCGCGATATAGGCGTTTTCGACGGCATAGCAGGCTGCGCAGGCGACCACGAGCAGTACCCAGGGCACGGCTGCCGGATCCGGCAGGCTCGCCTGCGGCAACACAAGAAATGCGACGCCCACAATTCCTGCGATCAATCCTGCGACCCGCGAGATCGAAGGCCGCTCGATGCGCAGGAGCCATGCGAGGACCAGCGTCATCATCGGCACGGTCGCGACCGTTATGGCGAGAACGCCAGACGGCACGTGGACGGCTGCGAGATAATAAAGCGATGTCGGCAACGCGGTGCCCATGAACCCGCAGATCGCATAGAACCGGATGTGCCGTTGCGAGAGTGGCAGGCGCCAGCGCATGAGCAGATGAAACGCTGCAAGACTGACTGCAGAGGCCGTCGCCTGCCAGAGCGCCAGCGCGACAGCGTGCGTGCCGCCTTCCGCGGCGATGCGTGCCAGGGGAAAGGTCAGGCCCCATAGACTGCCCGCACCAATGAGCAGCAGCCACAGATGCAGCGTCGCAACGCGGCGTTTTTCGCCTGCTTCTGTATTCCGTGACGCCATCGTCGCTTTGCCCGCCCTACTCCCAGACCTCTCGAGCCCCTTGCCTGACGCTGGTCTGCATGTCGAGGACATGCATCAGGCGCATCGCTGACATGCAGTGCAGCAAAATATGGTGCAGCGCACAAAATGTCGTTGTATCGGAAAAGTGTCACCGGGGCGCTCGCGTCTCCTCCCTGCGAGAACCCGGCGGCGGGCGGTTCGCACAGCCGTCAATATTGAGTTTGGTTGGCTCTGACGCACAACGGAGTTCGCCAATCGAGCAGACGACGGTCTGCTTCGTTGAAAGGCGCACCGACCTCCTCCCCGGTGCGCCTTTTTCTTTTGCCTGATCTCATCGCAACTCACGCACATCGCGACCGCGCCGTTTGATGCGGCGCGAATGACGGCGTACGACCAAATGCACGGTGCGCGGCGGGGGACGTGATGGATGATCTGACGAACGGTGCAATCGCGCTCGCGGTGTTCGCGTTTCTGTTTGCCGGGCTCGTGAAGGGGGCCGTCGGGCTGGGGTTTTCGTCGACCTGCCTGCCGATCCTCGTGCTCGCGGTCGGGCTGGATCGGGCAATGCCGCTGGTCCTGGTGCCATCGATCGCAAGCAACATGATGGTGCATGTTCAGGCCGGTGCGTTCCGGGCGACCTGGACACGCTTTTGGCCAATGTTTGTGGCGGTGATCCCCGGGCTCTGCCTCGGGCTCTATCTGCTTGCGCAGGTCAATCTTGACTATGCAGCGGCGCTGCTCGGGCTTGTGCTGATCATCTACGGTGCCTGGACGCTCGGGCACATCGACGCGGTGCTGCCAGAACGGTTGCACGACGTGCTGCGGGTTCCGGTCGGGCTGCTTACCGGACTTGTGAACGGGCTGACCGGATCACAGATCATGCCGGTGTTGCCGTATCTTCTCGGCATGCCTCTGGCGCGCAACGTCTTCCTGCAGACAATCAATACGTCGTTCACGCTCTCATCGCTCGTGGTGGCGGGCGGTCTCTGGGCGATCGGGTTCCTGACACCGCAGATCGGCGCCTTTTCGGTCGCGGCACTCATCCCGATGGTGGTTGGTGTGGTGAGCGGTACATGGCTGCGGAACCGGATGTCGACGGCGATGTTTCGCAGGAGCGTTCTGGTCGTGCTGATCGGGCTCGGATTGCTGCTGGTCGGTCGCGCCGTGGTGGGATGACCCGGCACTTGGCGCCTCGCACGCCGCTCATAGCGATCACCGCGACGAACGCAGCTCTCGCGGCTCCAATGGATTTACATCTTCGGAACCGCATGGAGTATGTTATGATTAAACCTGCGGTAAACCGAACCATGATCTTGAGAAAAGGATTGGCGCCATGATCCCCCGACGCTCCATGACAGCTTCAAATCTGCTGCGCGCAGGGCTGGCGTTTGGGCTCGTGCTCGGTGCGCACTCTGCGGCGCATGCGGCCTCGATTTCCGGCAAATGGCGCGGTGGCGGTACGGTCAATCTGAAGTCGGGCGGGCAGGAGCGTGTACGTTGCTCGGTGACGTACGGGCGGATTGCCGGGCAGGACTTTTCGGTGAATGCGCGCTGTGCAAGTGGCGCCGGGCGTGTCGACCAGACCGGAAAGCTGACCCGCGTGGCGCCGAACCGTTATGTCGGCACGGTCATGAACATGCAGTACTCGGTCACGGCCCGAGTCACGGTAAGTGTCGCCGGCAAGACCCAGCGGGTCTCGATCTCGAGTTCACAGGGCACCGCCAATCTGAAACTCGCTCGGCGTTAGACGCGCCTGACGCCTCAACAGAATTCTCAGATGATCCCCTGCTTGTAAGCGCGGTTCGCTACAGCGGGATGTTGTCGTGCTTCTTCCAGGGGTTCTCGACCTTCTTGCCGCGCAGCATGTTGAGTGCCCGGCAGATCCGGCGGCGCGTACTGTGCGGCAGGATGACCTCGTCAATGTACCCGCGTTCCGCCGCCACGAAGGGGTTGGCGAACCGCTCGGTGTAGTCGTCGATCCGCTTCTGGATTTTATCGGGGTCCGAGAGTTCCGAGCGGTAGATGATCTCCGCCGCGCCTTTCGGCCCCATCACGGCGATCTCGGCCGTCGGCCAGGCATAATTCACGTCGCCGCGGATATGCTTCGATGACATCACGTCATATGCGCCGCCGTAGGCCTTGCGGGTAATGACCGTGACTTTCGGCACCGTGGCTTCCGCGTAGGCGAAGAGCAGCTTCGCGCCGTGTTTGATAAGCCCGCCATACTCCTGCGCCGTACCCGGCAGGAACCCCGGCACATCGACGAACGTGACGAGTGGAATGCCGAAGCAATCACAAAACCGCACGAACCGCCCGGCCTTGCGAGAGGCATCGCTGTCGAGAACGCCGGCGAGCACCATCGGCTGGTTGGCGATCACGCCGACGGTGCGGCCCTCCATGCGCGCGAAGCCCACCACAATGTTGGCGGCGTGCGCCTCCTGAATCTCGAAAAAATCCCCCTCGTCAGCGACTTTGCGGATCAGTTCCTTGATGTCGTAGGGCTGGTTCGGGTTCGCGGGGATGAGCGTGTCGAGCGACGTGTCAACGCGGTTCGCCGCATCCTTGGTCGGCATCTGCGGCACGCCGGAGAGATTGTTGGCGGGCAGGAAGTCCATCAGTCGGCGCATCTGCAGCAGCGCCTCAACATCATTGTCGTAAGCGCGGTCGGCGATCGACGATTTGGTTGTGTGGACGCTCGCGCCGCCGAGTTCCTCCGCGGTGACTTCCTCGTTGGTGACCGTCTTCACGACATCGGGGCCCGTGACGAACATGTAGGACGTGTCGCGAACCATGAAGATGAAGTCGGTCATCGCGGGAGAATAAACATCGCCACCGGCGCACGGCCCCATGATTACGCTGATCTGTGGGATGACGCCGGATGACATCACGTTGCGTGTGAACACTTCGCCATAGCCGCCAAGTGCTGCGACGCCTTCCTGGATGCGCGCACCGCCTGCATCGAACAGGCCGATGACGGGCGCGCGATTCTGCAGCGCCATGTCCTGGATCTTTGTGATCTTGCGGGCATGCGCTTCCGAAAGCGAGCCGCCGAACACCGTGAAGTCCTTCGCGAAGACGTAGACCACGCGCCCGTTGATCGTGCCCCAGCCAGTGACGACACCGTCGCCAGGGATCTTGTTCGCGTCCATGCCGAAGTCAGTGCAGCGGTGCTCAACGAAGGCATCGAACTCCTCGAAGGAATTTTCATCCATCAGAAGTTCGATACGCTCGCGCGCGGTCAGCTTGCCACGCTCGTGCTGCGCATCGATGCGCTTCTGGCCGCCTCCGAGCTCAGCGGTGCGGCGGCGGACTTCAAGCTCGGCGAGGACGTCTGACATGGAGGAACCGGTTCTCTCTAGACGATGACGAAAAGGCAGGTGTTACGTCGCCCGGCAGCCGTCTAGCACGCCGCCAATGCTCGGAAAAGAGGCGGTCAAACCGGTTGGTTCACGGGCGAGCGCGCGCATCGCGCTGGTCCCGCGTGCGCGCGTTCCGACACGCTACAGAGAGACGACGAGACCGTTCATGCTGTCTGCGGCGTGGACTGACATCAGCACAGCCATGCATAGCCAGAACGCAAGCAGCGCGCGCTCAACGCGCAGTTTGCTCGCCTCGCGTCGTACGCACTCAATCATGATGCGGGTCATCGCTCCGCCGCACGCGAGGACAGGCACGAGCAGCATGACGTACGTCGCGATGTCGATCATCATGGCGCGGCACTCCTCGGTTAGGTCCGGCCTATCCAAGCATACGGACATCAAAAGGAGGAAAACGGGCGGTGGCGTCAGCGCCGCGTGGTTTAGAGATAGCTGACGAGCGTCAGAAAACGATACGCCGTCAGGAATTCGCCTTCCCGGAACGTGCGGCGCGCCGCGGCCTCGTCATCCGGACCCCACTGGCTAATCTGCCAGTCTTCGTCAGCGTGCGCGCGATGCCAGGCGTCTTCTGCCGGAATGTGCTGGTGCGCAACGGCGAGGGCGAGGATGGCGGAACCGGTGAGCGTCGTCATGTTGTGCAGAGCCGTGAGCTGGAACGCATCGTGCGCGGCGATCAAGTCACGCATCGCTGCGAGCACGCCTTCGGGCTGTGCAACATGCATCACACCTGCGGCCCGCACAAAACGGCCGCCGCACTTTTCCTCCGCCCAGGCGAGAGGGCCGTCCCAAGACTCGTTCTGCACTGCAACGAGGCTGTCCGGCGTCTCCGCGCGATAACACAGGAGGTCGTTGCCCGCGAAGGCAGCGATCTCATCGATAATCTCCGCCTCGCGACCGCGAACGTTGTCGAGTGCCGTGTTGGCGAGCCGGGTGAGCGGCATTGTTTTGTGGTCGATGGTCTCGGTCTGCGCATCCCATTCGGCCACCAGCGCGTCGGCGAGTGCAACGTAAGGCACTGCGAGGAGCGCGCGCGCCGGCGTTCGGATGGAGCGGCCGTCGAGTTCGATCGCGTAGCCCTCATCTCGCCTACGGTGGGCGACAGACGTGTAAATCCGCTTGGGGCCGGGCTTTGGCGCATCGGCAGCGGGGACCATGCGCGGCGTGTGGTGCGACGCGTCGCTCTCGTGCGGACCATCAGTCATGCGACGGGCTCATCGATCAGTCGGTCCAGAAGACGTGCCAGCTCGGGATAGTCCGCGGCCATATGGTCAGCGCCCGCTTCCTGCAGCGCGTCTGGCTCATGATAGCCCCAGCCGACGCCAATGGTCGTCACGCCGCCTGCATTCCCCATCTCGATGTCGTAGGTCGTGTCACCGATCATGACCGCGCGCCTCGCCAAAACGCCCGTCTCACGGAGTGCGTTCTCAATCATCTCGGGATCAGGTTTTGAGCGGGCACTGTCCGCTGTCTGGATGGTTGCGAAGCCGGCCTCGAATTTTTCTCTCTCGAGGAAATGATCGACGCCACGTCGGGATTTCCCCGTTGCGATCCCGAGGAGAACGTCGTCGCGGCGACCAAGCGCTTCGATCACGTCGCGTGCACCGGGATACAGCGGTTCGCGCCCAGCGAATTCACCGCGAAACCGGTTGAAGGCCTGCTTGTACGCTTCGCCAAGCGCGCGAATGGTTTCCGGAGGCTCATCCGGGACAAGCCGGTGAATCGCTTCAAACAACGAGAGGCCGACGATCTGAAGCGTGGCCTCGCGTCCCGGCGACGCGAGCCCCTGCATCTCGAAAGCGTGGTCCATCGCCGCGCAGATCACATGCTGGCTGTCGATCAACGTGCCGTCGCAATCAAAAATGACGAGGTAAGGTGTGGCGTGCGGCGCGATCATGGCTGGTTTTCCGCTCCACTCAGAAATTCCGGCGCTGTTGTCAGATCAAAACTCAGGAAGCGCCAGGTGGCGGCCATGTGCTCGGGTAGCGGCGCTTCGACGTCGATCATGCCACGAATGGGATGGCGCAGGCGCAGGCGTCGGGCGTGAAGATGGAGCTGACGCGCGATCGGCGGGCCAGGATGCGCTTCGGCGCCGCCGTATTTTCCATCCCCGACAATGACGTGGCCGAAGGCGGCGGCGTGCGCGCGGATCTGATGGGTGCGCCCTGTTACCGGCTGGAACGCGAGCCATGACAAACGGCCACCGGCGAAGTCGATCGTGTCGTAGATCGTTTGCGCGCGTTGCCCGTCTTCATCGGGCTCGGCGACGTGCATTTTTTCGCGACCTGACGTGCCCTTCTTGACGAGAGCAGCGTCGATGATCCCGTCGCTCGGGCGTGGCGTGCCGATCACCAATGCCCAATAGAGTTTTTCGGCTTCGCGCTGTTGCAGACTTTTCGAAAGGACAGCGGCAACCTTGCGCGATCGCGCAAGCAACAAAACGCCGCTGGTGTCACGGTCGAGGCGATGGACAAGGCGGGGGGCTTCATCGGCGTCGA
>JBCAXC010000061.1:0-9087 GCA_038534255.1 Pseudomonadota bacterium | reverse complement strand
CCAGAACTGTTGTCTCGGTGATTGGGCCGTGGTTGCGTTTGATCCATGTTGTGAGGAATTTTTCCTCAAGAAGTGCGGCGAGGAGCATGCTGCGTTTGAGTGCGGTGTTGTCGAGAGCGCCGTGCTTTCTTACGAGCGTGTCTCGTAACATTGGTTTTTCGAGAGCCTTATCGTACGCCGACCAGAGCCCGCGCAGAACGGTTGCACGACGCTGTGCCCGACGCCGCATGAGTTCGCTCATCAGCGGGTGCCCGAGTTCTGCATCCAGCACGGATGCCTTCCTGGCCTGGTTGGTGAAAAAAATCTCCAAGGCACGTCTGCGCATCTCCGCTGGAGCTTCGAGATCAAACAGCGTGTCGTCGGTGGCCGCCGCCCTCAAGCTTTGCTGCAATGTGCCAGGCAACTTCACCCAGTCCGGCAGCTCGATATCGTACCAGACGTAGGCGACTGAGAGGATCAGACCGCATACCGTTCCAGCCAGAAACTTCGACATCCCTTCTCCTCCGCGCAGCGCGCACTCACTGACGCACGATGTACCAGCGTGATGAAAAGCAGTCTCGCCCAGTACTGATGGTGTTCTGCAAGGCTGTGGCCGGCGGACGCAAGACGCCCCAGCTTTCAACACTGGCGCAGAGGCGATAGCGTCCGGAGTCCGGCTTGGTGCCTTCAAGTAATGGCGCGATCTCTATGAACATCTACAACGCACATTTCTCTCTCAAGGGCGGGATACATGATCTCGATTTCGTGCGTGCCCTCGAGGCCTACATGGCGTTTCTCAAGGCGGAGCGCCGGATCGAAAGCTGGCGGCTGATGCGCCGCAAGTTGGGGCTCGGGCCAGCGGCACTGGGCGATTGGCACTTGATGATCGAGTTTATAGACCTTGCACAACTCGACACCGCGTTCCTTCACGTTGCGACGCGAACCGGCGCGGTGGAAGCCAAGCATCACTGCGTCAATCACATGGTGAATCAGGTGACGTTTTCGCTCTATCGCGACTTTCCGGACGACGTCCGGCAAACCGGTGGCGAGCTGTTTTGAGGACATGGCGAGGATGAACGTGCCGCAAACACCGAGCCGCGATTTTATCGGGTTTGCTGAGGAGGCGCCGCAGGTCGCGTGGCCGGGCGGGGCGCGGATCGCGGTGAATTTCTGCATCAATTACGAAGAAGGCGGGGAGCGCTCCGTTCTCGTCGGGGACGACCGGTCCGAGGATCGGCTCTCCGATGTGGCGGTTGAGAGCCGGATCGGGCGGCGCGATCTCAACATTGAGCAGAGCTATGAGTATGGCGCGCGTGTCGGGTACTGGCGGCTGATGCGTGCGTTCACGGATCGCGGTCTCCGGGCAACCGTGAACCTTGTCGGGTTGGCGGGGAAGCAAAATCCGGTCGCGCTCAAGGCGATGATCGATGCCGGATTCGATCTCCATCCCCATGGCTGGCGCTGGATCGACTATGACACGGTCTCGATCGACGATGAACGGGCGATGATCGCGCAGAGCATTGCCCAGATCGAAGCGCTGACGGGCGCAAAACCGCTCGGCTACTACGCCGGGCTTCAATCGATGCATACGCGCCAGCTCGTCGTCGAGGCCAGGACGTTTCTTTATGACAGCGATTGTTACAACGACGACGTGCCCTACTGGTCGCCGGACTATCCGGGGCTGCTGCTCGTGCCATACTCGCTCGACACCAATGACAGCCGGTTCGGCCGGGGCGAGCGCAGCTACCAGATCGGGGATGAATTCTTCTCCTATCTCAAGGACAGTTTTGACGTGCTGTACGCAGAGGGCGCGACGCATCCGAAGATGATGACGGTCGGGTTGCACGCGCGTCTGCTGGGGCGGCCCGGGCGGATCGGCGCGCTCTATCGCATACTCGACTACATGCTCGCGCACGACGACGTCTGGATTTGCCGGCGGGATGATCTTGCACGACATTGGGCGGCCGCATCGCCGGACCCGCGGCTGGAGGGCCGCGAAATTGTTGGCGGGTAGCGACGCATCTGCAAGACTTCAGGGCCCGGCTATGGACGGGCAACTCAGCGCGCAAACTCAAGGAAGAAGACATCGCACCTTGACGGATCAATCGGCAACGTTCTGCTTGTCACGCGGCAAGGATGCCAAGTTCGAGCCCATGACGGGGTACCGAGACTGGCTCAAGATCCGCGATCTCGGACTGAGCGCTGCGACGAACGGGCAGTATGACGCCTGGGTCACGCGCGCCAATGATCTCGGCGGCGCGACCGGGCGGCATTATCACGAGTACGACTTCCAGATCATGTTCGTGACCAAGGGCTGGGTGAAGATGTACTACGAGGGCGAAGGGGAATTCGTGCTCGAAGCTGGCGACTTTGTTTTCCACCCGCCCAAGCACGTCCATGACTTTATGGACTACTCCGAAGATATCGAAATCTTTGAACTGGCCTCTCCCGCGAACCATCATGCCATTGATGTTTGACGGGCAATGCCACCCGTCCTCTTAGACCAAGGCTGCAGTTGCCGCGTGTGGCATGCCGCCATAATGTGCCGCGCAACAACAAGACGTGTGCCGACGGGGAGGAATGACGATGGCGGATGATGCAGGTGGCGCAGTTTATGAGGTGCCCGCGGAATGGGCGAGCAGGGCCCATGCCGACAACGCGAAGTATCAGGAAATGTACGCAGCGAGCGTTGCTGATCCGGAGGCGTTCTGGGGCGAGCAGGGCAAGCGTCTCGACTGGATGACGCCGTATAGGACGGTCAAGAACACCTCGTTTGCGCACGAGAACGTCTCGATCAAATGGTACGAAGACGGTGTGCTGAATGTCTGCGCAAACTGTGTGGACCGGCATGTCGAGAGCCGTGGCGATCAGGTTGCGATCATCTGGGAGGGAGATGACCCGACCCAGGACGAGAAGATCACCTACACGCAACTGCTCGAGCGGGTGTCGAAGTTCGCCAATGTGATGAAATCGAACGGGGTGAAGAAGGGTGATCGGGTCACGATCTATCTGCCGATGATCCCCGAGGCGGCGTATGCGATGCTGGCGTGCGCGCGGATCGGCGCGGTGCACTCGATCGTGTTCGGTGGTTTTTCTCCCGACGCGCTGGCAGGGCGGATCACGGACTGTGAGTCCACCTTTGTCATTACAGCGGATGAGGGCATTCGGGGTGGCAAGACGATCCCGCTGAAGGCGAACACCGATGCGGCGCTCGCAAAGACAGAAATGGAGGCGAAGGTCCTCGTCGTCCGGCGTACTGGCGGGGCGATCGACTGGCATGCGAACCGCGATATCTGGCTGCATGAGGAGCTGGTGAAGGCGACTGCGGATTGCCCGCCTGAGCCGATGAACGCGGAAGATCCGCTTTTCATCCTCTATACATCCGGTTCAACGGGGCAGCCGAAGGGCGTGCTGCACACGACGGGAGGATATCTCGTCTACGCGTCGATGACGCATCAGTATGTCTTCGACTACCACGAGGGTGACATCTACTGGTGCACGGCGGATGTCGGCTGGGTCACGGGGCACAGCTACATCGTCTACGGTCCGCTCGCGAACGGCGCGACGACACTGATGTTCGAAGGGGTGCCGAACTATCCGACGGCCTCACGGTTCTGGCATGTCTGCGACAAGTGGGACGTGAACATTTTCTACACCGCGCCAACAGCGATCCGTGCGCTGATGGGTGCGGGCGACGATTTCGTTACGCGGACTGATCGCTCATCTTTGCGGCTGCTCGGGTCGGTCGGCGAGCCGATCAATCCCGAGGCGTGGGACTGGTATCATCAAGTCGTCGGTGGCGGGCGCTGTCCGATTGTCGATACGTGGTGGCAGACCGAGACGGGCGGCGTCGCGATCACACCGCTTCCTGGCGCAACAGCGCTGAAGCCCGGATCTGCGACGCGACCGTTCTTCGGTATCCAGCCGGCGCTCGTCGACAACGAGGGAGAAATTCTCGAAGGCGCGACGGACGGCAACCTCGTGCTGCTCGACAGCTGGCCAGGGCAAATGCGGACGGTCTACGGTGATCATGACCGGTTCGTGCAGACGTATTTCTCCACGTACAAGGGGCGCTACTTCACCGGCGATGGCTGTCGGCGCGACGCGGATGGATATTACTGGATCACAGGGCGTGTGGATGACGTGATCAATGTGTCCGGCCACCGGATGGGGACAGCAGAGGTCGAGTCCGCGCTTGTAGCGCATGCCAAGGTTTCGGAGGCGGCGGTGGTTGGCTATCCGCACGACATCAAGGGGCAGGGCATCTATTGCTATGTGTCGCTGATGGCCGGTGAGGAGGGCGACGACGGGCTGAAGAAAGAATTGCGGGATTGGGTGCGCACGGAGATCGGTCCGATCGCATCGCCTGATCTCATTCAGTTCGCGCCGGGACTACCGAAGACCCGCTCGGGCAAGATCATGCGGCGCATTCTGCGCAAGATCGCCGAGGATGATTTCTCAAACCTCGGCGATACGTCGACGTTGGCTGAGCCAGCCGTTGTCGATGATCTGATCGAGAACCGACAGAACCGTCCGGGCTGAAGCGCTTTTTCTCCGCGGTGTTGGCGTATGATGCACAACACCGCGGATCAAACCGTGTCCGTCGGAAACGTCGGCGCGAAACTGCTACTCGGTGAGACGCAGGCTCGTCAGTTCCTTGGCGACGTTGACGAATGCGGTGCGCAACTCGTTCGAACTGTCGGCGGTGAAGTAGTGTGTCGCTGACGAGGCGCAGTAGCGCAGGGTTTCTTCTGCGTCATCGCCCGCTTCGAATGCGACCGAATAGACGGCGATGCCCTTCGCCTTCATCGCATCGCACAAGTCGCGCGCGGTCTGATCAGATGTATCCCCGTCAGTTCCGGAGAACATGGTGTTGTAGGCGCCATCCGTCATCAGCAGCACCGCCTTGATGACGTCCTTGTCATCATATTTCTTCGGTTTCGCAGCTCCAGTGAATACCGACTTCCACTCCGGCGAGATCATATACCAGGCCCAGGCCGTGCCGAGATGCCCGGCGGTGTAGCCCGCAGCGGACAAGCTATCGATGCGGTCGTTGAGCTCGTTGCGGCTCTTCGAGAGCGGGAGAATTTCTGCTTCGGGACAAGCGTATGAGCTGTCGCCTTGATGCGGATCGAGGTCATTGGCGCTTTCCGGATCGCTGACGACCTCGAGGTAGGCGCCCGAACTCGGTTTTTCATCCGTCAACCGTGCAGACCCAACTCGTGAGACGACGCAGGTGTCGACATTACCGGCACCTGATGCCGTCACGTCCGGCGCATAAATGCCTGCATTCACTGATGCGGAGTAGGGCGCAAGGGCGACCCGGTTCGACTTTGACCGCGGCTGCTCAGGAATAATTTCTTCAACGAGGTCCTTGGCAGCTCGATCACTCGGGCGCTCGATGATCCCGATGAACGGCATGACGATCAGGAAGTGCGCGAAGTAGTAGGCCGTGAAAATCTGGGACAGCACGACATAGATGCCCTCCGCAGGCTTCGCGCCAAGGTAGCCAAGCGCACAGACGCTAACGAACAGCGCCACCAGAAACCACTTGTAGATCGGACGGTGATTTGCCGATTTCACGCGCGAGCGGTCAAGCCACGGCAGGAAGAACAGTACGACAATCGAACCGAACATCGCGATCACACCACCGAGCTTTGCCGGGATGAAGAGCACGTCAAAGGTCACCGCACGCAGGATCGCGTAGAACGGCAGGAAGTACCATTCCGGGACAATGTGCGCAGGCGTCGAAAGCGGGTTTGCTTCGATATAGTTGTCTGCATGGCCAAGATAGTTTGGCGCCTGGAAAACGACCCAAGCAAAGAACAGGCAGAACACACCAAGCGCGAACATGTCCTTGACCGTAAAGTACGGGTGGAACGGCAGCGTGTCCGTGTTCTGTTTCACTTCAATGCCCTGCGGGTTGTTCGATCCCGTCACGTGCAGCGCCCAGATGTGCAGGCCGACCGTACCGGCAATCGCAAACGGCAGCAGATAGTGCAGTGCAAACATCCGGTTGAGTGTCGCGTCGGAGACGGCGTAGTCACCCCAGATCCACTGCACGATGCCAGTGCCAAGGCCCGGGATCAGCGCGTCGACCGATGAGAACAGGTTGGTGATGACGGTCACGCCCCAGAAACTCATCTGACCCCAGACAAGCGCGTAGCCCATAAAGGCCGTCGCCATCATCAGCAGGAAGATCACGACACCAAGCATCCAGAGGATCTCGCGAGGCGCCTTGTACGATCCGTACCAGAGTCCGCGCGCCATATGGATGAACACGGCGATAAAGAACATGGAAGCACCGACGGCATGCGTGTAGCGCAGCAGCCAGCCCCAGTTCACGTCGCGCATGATGTGCTCGACCGAAGCGAACGCGTTCATCGCGCTCGGCTTGTAATGCATCGCGAGCACGATTCCCGTCACGATCTGCACCAGCAGGCAGAACGTCAGGATGCCACCGAAGGTATAGAAATAGTTCAGGTTCCGCGGGGTTGGCATCGCCATGAAGTCTGATGCCATACGCGGGAGCGGCAGCCGGTCGTCGATCCAGCGCTCGGTCGCGGACTGCGGATGATATGTCGATTCATGAGACATGGGTCAGGTCCTCATCCAATCTTGATCTTGGTCGGCGAGACGAAGTCGTAAGGCGGCACGGCCATGTTTTCGGGCGCCGGGCCTTTGCGAATGCGTCCAGCCGTATCGTAGTGCGAGCCGTGGCACGGGCAGAACCAGCCATTGAACTCACCTTTGGTGTCGCCAAGGCGCTGGCCCTTCGGGATGCAGCCGAGGTGCGTACAAATGCCTACGAGGACGAGCCACTTCTCGTTATCATCGCCCTTGGTCAGGTTCTCGTCCGTCGCAGGCAGGCTCTTGGTCGTACCCAGCAGCCGGGCCTGATCGTCTGGCAGATCGGTGATTTGCACGTCTTTCGCCTGCTCGACTTCCGCCGCCGTCCGATGACGAATGAAGATCGGCTTGCCGCGCCACATCGCAGTGATCGCCTGGCCTTCCTCGATCGGGTCCAGGTCGACCTCGATCGAGGCCAACGCCTGTGCTGACGCATCAGGGTTCATCTGGTCGACCAGCGGCCACACGGCCGCGCCCGCACCAACCACGCCGACAGCTGCCGTCGATATGAAAAGAAAATCGCGGCGGGTGCCGTCTGTCTCGTTCTCAGCCAAAGTCGTTTTCCTCCAGATCACGCGATCGGCCCAGTTCCGGCCAGCGTGATAGCTCTTCAGCGTGCGTGCAGTTCGCGTGGCACCGCTCTGATGCGGCACATGCCCAATGCACGGGTCATGCGCAAGCGGTCCACGAGCGAAAAATCGCAAAGCGTCGTGTTACACCGTCTATATGCCGTTGGGGCCCAGTTTCTCAAGGCGACCAACACGACACCGCTGTGGGCAAATTACCGCATTTTTGCCTTGCCCGCGTGTCGCGGCGCAACGAGGGTGACGCGCGTATCAGTTGCCTGTGAGACCGCGGCCTCATGCGCCTTGCTTTGTATCAACCGGATATCCCGCAAAATACGGGCACGATCCTGCGCACGTGCGCCTGCCTCGATGTCCCGGTTGATCTCATCGGCCCGGCCGGGTTTGACGCGTCGGAACGGGCCTTTCGCCGCGCAGGGATGGACTACCTCGATGCCGTAGATCTGACACGCCATGTGTCATGGGACGCATTCGAAGAGGCGCGCCAGGCGGCTGGTCATCGTCTCGTCGTGTTGACCGCTCATGCCGAGGCTCCTTACACCGCGCATGCGTACGCGACGACCGACACGCTTCTGCTTGGGCGGGAAACTGCAGGCGTACCGGCGTACGTCACCGAGGCCGCCGACGTGCGATTGACGATCCCGATGCGGCCCGGCCTGAGGTCGCTCAATGTGGCCATCGCCGGTGCCATCGTGGTTGGCGAAGCGCTGCGCCAGCTGGCGATGCGTTAGTTCAGAGCCCTGATCCGTGAAGGAGCGACGACATGACGAACGCAAGCGCGGCGGAGATAGCTGAGCCCTCGTTTGCCGATCAGGCATCGCGGACAAATGATGTCGCGGGAGATCCGGGGCGCCCGCACCGCGGTCGTCTTTTCCTCCCCGACCCCGTTTTGCGTTACGCGCAGACGGGTCTCTTCGCCTCGCCTTGGTTCATGCGCGCGGTCTGGGTCGTCCTCGCGGTGCTGCTTGGCGGCGTGCTGTGGTTCGTCTCGAGCATCGGCGTCTATCTCGCAGCGAGCGGCGTCGCCACGATGCGCGGCGAGACGGCAGCGCTCGAGGTGGCATCCGACTTGTCCGACCTCGCAGCAGGCAACGGTTACGGCTTTTTGATGCTGGCGCTGATCGGCATCGGCTTCATGGTGCCGGCTTTCATCATCGGGCGCGTCTTCTTCGGGTCATGGCGGACGGCGCTCACATGGCAGGCGCCCTTCCGCCATTACGATTTCATCAAGGCCGGCACGGCCTACGCTCTGTTGATGGCCATCGGCGTGGGCTATGGGATGATCGTCTCACCAGAGAATTATTCCGCAACGAACATCCTGACGGATCCGCCGCAGGCCTATGCCCTGTGGTTCGCAATCGGCCTGCTCGCCATCCTCATCCAGAGCGGCGGCGAGGAGATGATGTTTCGGGGAATCCTGCCGCGCCTTGTCGGTGCGCTGATCCCGCTGCGGCTCATCGCGGTCGGCGCCGTCATGACCTTTTTCATCTCCATGCACGCATCGAACGAAGACGTCAGTCAGGACGTGATGTTCAACCTGATACTCTTCACCGTGCTTGAAGTGTTCTACTTCACGGTGCTGTTCCGCACTCGCAGCATATCGGCGACGTGGGCCATCCACTGGATCAACAACGCCTTTATTTTCCTGATGCTCTCGACGGAGCCGGGGCGGACGTCCTCCATGGTGCCGTTTATCTACACCGATCCGGTCTGGTCGGCCGGCGGCAGCCATCTCACCAACCCGCGCGTCTACATCGAGTTCGGCATCGGCCTTGCGATCCTGTCAGCCCTGCTGTTCTGGCGCCGCTCTCCGTTTTATCTCCCCTGGCACGACGAACGTGCCTGAACGAAGAGGCACGACGAACGTGCCTGAACGAAGAGGCACGACGAACGT
>JBCAXC010000060.1:0-9129 GCA_038534255.1 Pseudomonadota bacterium | reverse complement strand
ATCACAAGGTACGGAATGCATGACTGACACGGACAATCCGTTGAACCGTCCGCTCGCAGACATTGCGGAGGGTTTGTCGTCGGGCGCAACGACGTCTGTTGCCCTCGTGGAGGCTGCACTTGATAGAATGGCGGCGCCGGATGGTGAGGGCAGCCGGACATTTCTCTCCGTCGATGAGGCCGGTGCGCGGAGTGAGGCCGCAGCCTGGGATGCGGCGCGCGAGCGCGGCAATCCGGTACCCGCGATGGCCGGCATCCCAATCGCCTACAAGGACCTGTTCGACATCGCGGGCGAGGTCACCACGGCAGGCTCACGCGTGCTCGCTGACGCCGCTCCGGCAAGTGACGACGCGCCGGTTGTGACGCGCATGCGGGACGCCGGGTTTGTCACCATCGGGCGTACCAACATGGTCGAATTTGCGTTTGGCGGTCTCGGGCCGAACCCGCACTACGGGACGCCGCGCTCGGTGTTCGATCGTGATGCTGACGGCGTTGGCGGACGAGCACCGGGCGGTTCGTCTTCGGGCTCTGCGGTTGCCGTGGCCGACGGAATGGCGGGCATCGCGCTTGGCACCGACACCGGCGGGTCGTGCCGCATCCCCGCAGCCTTCAACGGGCTCGTCGGCTACAAACCGACCGCGGCGTTTGTCTCCACGGAGGGCGTGTTTCCACTCGCCTATTCGTTTGATTCCGTGGGGCCGATCGGGCGTACGGTTGCCTGCTGCGGTGCTGTGCACGGCCTGCTCGCAGATGACGATCCTTTCGTCGCGGCACCGATGGCGGTGAACGGGTTCCGCCTCGGTGTGTTGCAGAACATCGTTCTGGACGGTCTCGATGACGTGGTCGCGACGGCTTTCGGAGATGTTGTTTCGCGACTGTCTGCCGCCGGGCTCAACATCGTTGATGTCAGCGTGCCGGCGGTTGACGAGATTGCGACGTCGAACGCGAGCGGCATCGTGCCGATGGAGGCCTGGGCGGTGCATCGCGAGCGGCTCAAGACGCGGGGCGACGCGTACTGCCCGCGTGTTGCAAAACGCGTTTGCACCGGCGGGGGGCATGATGCGGCGGATTACATCGAAGCCCTCAAGATGCGCTGGCGGATCGGCGAGGAAGCGCGCGTCGCGACGGAGGAATTTGATGCGCTGATCATGCCGAGCGTGGCCATTCAGCCGCCACGTCTCGACACGCTCGACGACGACGAGACGTACTTCCGGACCAACGGTCTGGCGTTGCGCAACACGTCCATCGGCAACTATCTTGATCGCTGTGCAATTTCTCTCCCCATTCGCGACAGGGCAGGCGAGACCTTGCCAGTCGGGCTCATGCTGATGGGCGAGCATGGTGACGATGCACATCTGTTCGCGGTGGCGCAGACGGTAGAGGCAGTGATCGATGGCCAGGCGGTTTGACGCAACGAACGTTGTCAGCGGCAATCAGGGCAGCTGGACGGGCTGGCCATGCGGTGTCATGCGGTAGGCTTCGCGCCAAGCGTTCTTGACGTTCTCTAGTTCGCGCGCGGTCGCAATGTCCGACGTGCTCAGGATGTCTTCAAGGGTTGCGAGCCAGACGTCGTAGTAGTCGCTGCCGTCGCGCGGCCCTCCAGCATCAGCGGCGGCGCGGAGATTTGTGGAGAAGCGTTCTGTCCACTCAACCCACGAGAAATGCGCGCGTTCGCTCAGGGCCAACGTCAGCGCAAAAACCTCGCCGTGCCACGGCTCCTCAAATGGCGGCGGGTCGGTGCGTGAGGCCACGCTGCGCTGCTCAGGCATCGTGTGGACCTTCGAGATAATTCTCCCACAGATCGAGTACGACCGTGTCTTTTGCGTGCGCGTCGGCGCCCCACAACTCGCGGGCGGTGAATCGGACTGCATAAAGATGGTTTGGGGCCTCACCCTCACCACGCGCATTGCTGTCGGGGAAGACATGCGCACCATGATGGCGCACGACCACGCCGCGCCTGGCACGCGCGTAGCGTGGCAAGCGTGTGTGGCCGTGAGGAGAGATATTTTTCGTGCGCACCGGGTCACCAACGGAAAATGTTGGCACCGTATCAATTAACCGATCAACGGGACCACCGCGCATCAACATGGCGTGCACATCGGCGCCGGCGAGCGGCGGCGTGCGCTTTTCCTCCGGCGTGCCGCTTTCGAGTTCCGCTTGCGTGATGAGCCCGTTCTCAAGCATCAGGTTCACCAACGCGGCGATCCAACGCTCATAGTAGGTGAGGCGGAGATAAAGTGGTGCTTCAAGCTCCTCACGTGCGAAGCGCGAGCGATCCAGGTTCCATTTGCCCCACGCCGCCATCGCGACGGTCAGCGCCATGGCCTTGGCTTCCCACTCGGTGTGGAACACGGGCTCGTCGACCTCGATCGGCACCGGACCAAAGCCGTGCATCCCGCCCATATCGTGGATGCCGTTCACGCCGCCTCGCCGCGGCGATCGGCGTGGCGCGTGCCCATCAACGGCTCGGTATCGACGGGGATATCGCGTTCCGTGCCGATCATCGCGTTACGTGTGACAAGTGCGGCCAGTGCGGTCTCGGACATGTTTTCCGTTCCGGACGGGCGCTGCGGGATGACGAGATAACGGATTTCCGCCGTTGAATCCCAGACCCGGACTTCGATTTCGTCAGCGAGCGTGACGCCAAACTCCTGCAGGACGGCGCGCGGCTCGATGACGGCGCGGGCGCGGTAGGCTTCGGACTTGTACCAGCGTGGCGGAATGCCGAGCACGCTCCACGGGTAGCAAGAGCACAGCGTGCAGACGACGAGGTTGTGCACCTCCGGCGTGTTCTCGACGGCGACCATGTGCTCGCCCTGCCGTCCGGTATATCCGAGCGAAGCGATGGCGGCGGTCGCATCCTCACGCAGGGCGTCAAGGAATTCCGGATCGCACCAGGCGCGGGCGACAACACGGGCGCCGTTGCGCGGGCCGATGCGCTCGGCATATGTCTCGATCAACTCATCGATCGCGGTTGGGTCGACCAGACCTTTTTCGACCAGCAGTGTCTCGAGCGCCTTGACGCGAAGGGCAGGATCACTCGGCTCGTGCGCCGCGTGAGCTTGATCATCATCCGATGCGTGATCGTGCGTCATTGGTTTTCCTCCACCGAAGCGCGCCGCGACTGCTCTATCACGCATTCGCCGGAGCGGCTTCGCTCTCCCCTTCACTTGCGATCACACTCAGTTGACGCGAGAGCGATCGCACGCCGCGCAATCGCTTCTCCGGCAGGTCCCAGTCAGCACGATAGACCAGCTTGTGATCCGGCTGGATCTTTACCGTCTGGGCGCGCTCGGAGACAAACTTGGCGAGCCCTGCCGCGTTGCCGAATGTGTCATTGCGGAAGGTCACGACGCCGCCTTTCGGCCCGGCGTCGATCTGCGCAATGCCGGCTTTACGGCAGAACGCCTTGATCTCGACGACTTCGAGCAGATGCGCGACTTCTTCCGGAAGCGGGCCGAAGCGGTCGACCAGTTCGGCGGCGAAGGCTTCGATATCTTCCCGCTCCGTCAGATTGGAGAGACGACGATAGAGACCGAGGCGGAGTTGCAGGTCCTGCACATAACTCTCGGGGATGAGAATGGACGCGCCAAGCTGAATGACCGGCGACCAGGTCTCGTCAAGGCTGCTGTCCGTGCCGTCTTTCAGGGCGGCGATCGTCTCCTCAAGCATCGTTTGATACAGCTCGAAGCCGACTTCCTTGATGTGGCCGGACTGCTCTTCGCCCAGGAGATTGCCTGCACCGCGAATGTCCAGATCGTGGCTCGCGAGGCTGAAGCCCGCGCCGAGGTTGTCAAGCGACTGGAGCACCTTCAGACGCTTTTCCGCGCCCTCGGTCATGCGCTTCTTCGGGGGCACGGTGAAGTAGGCGTAGGCGCGAGTCTTGGAGCGGCCGACGCGGCCGCGGAGCTGATAAAGCTGCGAGAGACCAAAGCGGTCTGCGCGGTGAACGATCAGGGTGTTGGCGCGCGGGATATCGAGGCCGGATTCGACGATGGTCGTCGAAAGAAGCACGTCATACTCGCCGTCATAGAACGCGTTCATGATGTCGTCGAGTTGCCCCGGCGCCATCTGCCCGTGCGCGATGGTGAACTTCACCTCCGGCACACTCTCACGGAGGAAATTGGCAATCTCATCGAGGTCGCTGATCCGCGGCACGACGTAGAACGCCTGGCCGTTGCGATATTTCTCGCGCAGCAATGCATCTCTCAGGACGACCGGATCGAACGGTGACACGTAGGTGCGCACGGCAAGGCGATCCACGGGCGGGGTCGTGATGAGCGACAGTTCGCGCACCCCAGAGAGCGCGAGTTGCAGCGTTCGCGGGATGGGTGTCGCCGTCAGGGTGAGCACGTGCACGTCATCACGGAGCTGTTTCAGGCGCTCCTTGTGTTGCACGCCGAAGTGCTGCTCCTCGTCGATGATGAGCAGGCCGAGGTTGGCGAACTCGACCGACTTGCCGAGCAGGGCATGCGTGCCGACAACAATGTCCACCTGCCCGCTTTTCAGTCCAGCCTTGTTCTCAGCCAGTTCCTTAGTGCCGACGAGGCGGGAGGCCTGCGCTATGCGTACTGGATAACCTTCGAAGCGCTCGACGAACGTGCGATAATGCTGGCGGGCGAGGAGCGTGGTCGGGACAACAACCGCAACCTGTTTACCTCCCATGACCGCGACGAACGCAGCACGCAGCGCCACCTCGGTCTTGCCGAAGCCGACATCACCGCAGACGAGACGATCGAGCGGACTGCCAGACCCCAGATCCTCGAGCACGGCGTTGGCCGCCGCTTCCTGATCTTCCGTCGCCTCGAAGGGGAAGCGCGCGAGGAAGGCGTCGTAGATGTCGTCGGAAACGGTGAGCGGCTCGGCCGTCTTCAGGGCGCGTAATGCGGCAATCTTGATCAACTGGTCGGCGATGTCGCGCAGGCGCGCCTTGAGCTTTGACTTGCGGGCCTGCCAGGCCGCACCGCCAAGACGATCGAGCTGCGCACCGGCTGCGTCCGAGCCGTAACGCGAGAGCATCTCGATGTTCTCGACGGGGAGAAAAAGGCGATCGCCACCGTGGTATTCTAGTTCGAGACAGTCATGCGGCGCGCCGAGTGCGTCGATGGTTTTCAGGCCGATGAAACGTCCGATGCCATGATCCGCGTGGACGACCAGATCGCCGGGCGCAAGGCTCGCGGCCTCCGTCAGCACATCCGTCGCCTTGCGTGAGGCCTTGCGAGGGCGCACCAGTCGGTCGCCGAGAATGTCCTGTTCGGCGATGATCGCCATCTGCGGAGCGACGAATCCCTGCTCCAGCCCCAGCACGCCGAAGCCGACGGTGTCTTTTGCAAGCGCTGCGGCTTCACCCCACGTCTCGATGGACGCCGTCTTCTTCAGGCCGTTGTCCGCGAACAGTTTCGCAAGGCGCTCGCGTGCCCCTGCGGACCATGCGAGGACGGCGACGGTGCGCCCGCCTGACATCAGCGTTTTCACGTGGTCAACGGCGGCGGCGAACACATTGCCGCCCTCGGCGCTGCGTTCCGCTGCGAAACTGCGCGCCGCCTTACCGTCGAGCGGGACGATCTGGGCGGCCGTGCCACTTTCGGGCTGATCAAAGGGTGTGAGCGTCAGTCGATCGCGCGCGGCAATCATTTTCTTCCATTCGGCTTCTTCGATGTAAAGTTCCGAGACCGGCAGTGGATTGTATGGCGCCGCGCCGAAGGTGGCCTGCTCCATGGCGTCGACGCGCGCGGCAAAGTGTTCGCTGATCTGCTCGATGCGACCGTCGATCGCGTCATCGGCCAGGTAGTCGAAGCTGAGGGAGGCGTCCGGCACATAATCGAGCAGGGTCGCCATCTCCTCATGGAAGAATGGCAGCCAGTGTTCCACGCCACTGAAACGCTGACCGGCCGAGACGGCCTCGTAGAGCGTGTCCTCTGTCGTCGCCGGGCCGTACGTTTCGACATAGCGGGCGCGGAAGCGGGCGCGGGATGCCTCGGTCAGGACGAACTCGCTGGTTGGCAGTAGCACAAGGCGGGAGATCTGCTTGTTCGTGCGCTGCGTTTCCGGATCGAACTGCTTCATCGTCTCCAGCGTATCGCCGAAGAAATCGAGACGCACGGGCTTGCTGCGGCCGGGAGGAAAAAGATCGAGGATGCCACCGCGCACGGCATACTCGCCCGCCTCCATTACGGTGCCGGTCTGGTTGTATCCGCTGGCGACAAGACGCGCGGCGAGGCGCTTCATGTCGATGCGCTGACCGGGCGCGAGCGTTTTGATAGCGCCCTTAATGAACGCCGGGGTGACGGTACGCTGGAGCACGGCGTTCACCGTGGTCAGCACGATCGTCGGCGCCTTGCGTTTCGCCGCAGCGAGGCGCGTCAGCCCACTGATACGTCGGGCAATGATGTCGGCATTCGGAGAGACGCGGTCGTAGGGGACCGTGTCCCACGCGGGAAATGCGATCGTGGCGATGTCGGGATGAAAGAAGTTGAGGCCGGCGAGAAAGGCTTCGGCGCGGCGATCGTCGCGCAACACATGCAGGTGAACCGGCGGCGGCCCCTCCGCAACATCGTCATCGCCGGACGGTCTTGTGCGATCGAGCAGATATTGCCCGACGGCATATGCGTCCATTCCATCCGGGACGCCGGTCAGCAGCGCTTCCGTTCCGCCTTTCAGACGTTTCTTAACCTCGGCGATGTTCATGACGCGGTGTCCTGCGATGGCGTGGCGTCAGGCATGTCGTCGAGGCCGTGGAAGGCGCGGATGGTCGCAATCAACGGACCAAACGCCAGGTTTTCCAACAGCTCCGGGCGGATGAGCCAGGAATTGATGTCAGGATCGGAGTTTGCCAGCAGTTGTTCGAACGTGGTGAGCGCCGCGTCGTCCATGCCGTCTAGTTCCGCCTTCGCATAGCGCCCGAGCATCCAGTCCATTTCCTTCGTGCCGCGGTGCATGGCGCGAAACAGCGCGCGGCGGCGGCGCAACTCCAAAGGATCGCGGCTGGTCTCAGCGTTGGTCCGGTCGCTCGTCATATGCGGTGTCCTCTCCTGCAGCTGGCAAATGCGAAACGGCGCCGCACCCAAAAAGATGCGCCGCTTGTGGATGAGCCGTTGATGACGTCGTTGGCGGCCTCAATGTGCCGCCGGACGCGTGATATATCGTGCGCATCATGGCTGCACCAGCATCACATTCGCGCACCTCACAGGCGTCAACGCGCAAATCGCGACAGGCAGCGCCTTCCGGGCCGTCGCTCTTTTCGATGGAGGCCGCCGGCGTAACGTCGGAACCTCCGAGCGGCACGCCGGTCGCGGCGACATCGCCTGCCCCGGAGACGGAGCAAAACGGGCCGAGACGTGGCGTGCGGCCCCCATTGTTCGAAGAACTTTTCGCGTCCGTCCAGGCGTTGGAGGGCGTTGGGCCCAAAGTGGCCGCGCTGATCAAGACGGCGGTGCGCACGCCTGCCGGTGTGGCGGATGCGCGGGTGAATGACCTGCTCTGGCATCTGCCGAGCGGGCTCATTGACCGTACGGCGCAACCGCCGGTTCAGGACGCGACGCCAGGCACGATCGTAACGCTGCGCGTTCGCGTCGTGAAACACGCCGGGCCGCCGAACCGGAAAAGCCGCGCGCCGTTCCGTGTCACCTGCGAGGACGAAAGCGGGCGAATCACGCTGATCTATTTCCGTGCCGACAAGCGCTACATCGAGAGCCTGCTTCCAGTCGGTGAGGAGCGGATCGTGTCCGGTCGCGTCGAGGCGTATGGCAACGGCTTGCAAATGCCGCATCCGGATTTCGTCGTCACCGAGGCCGAGTTCGCGACGATGCCGCTGCTACAGACGGTTTATCCGATGACCGCCGGGCTGACGCCGCGCGTGCTGACCAAGGCGATGGGCCAGATGCTCGCGCGCGTCCCTGCGCTGCCGGAATGGCAGGACGCAACGTGGCTCGAAAAAAACGACTGGCCGGATTTTGCGACGGCGGTGAAGCGACTGCACCGCCCGCAAGCGCCGGGCGATATCTCCGTTGCGGGCGATTTCTGGCAGCGGGTAGCGTTTGACGAACTCCTCGCCAACCAACTGGCGCTCGCGCTGGTGCGCGAGGGGGCGAAAAAGGTTTCGGGCCGCACGGTGAACGGTAGCGGGCGCATCCGCTCGAAGATCATCGATGCGCTGCCGTTCCGCATGACCAACGCACAGATGACCGCGCTCGACGAGATCGGCGCTGATATGGCGGCGCCGCACCGGATGTTGCGGTTGCTTCAAGGTGATGTCGGCAGCGGGAAAACGGTTGTGGCGCTAATGGCAATGGCGAACGCTGTCGAGGCTGGATTTCAAGCCGCGCTGATGGCGCCGACCGAAGTGCTCGCGCGTCAGCATGTCGAGACGATCGAGCCACTGGCGAAAGCGGCCGGGCTGCGCATTGCGCTTCTGACCGGTCGCGAAAAGGGGCGCATCCGCAAGCAGACGCTTGCCCTGCTCGCCGACGGGCATATCGACATCCTGATCGGCACGCATGCGCTGTTTCAGCCGGATGTCGTCTTCAAGACGCTAGCGTTTGCGGTGATCGACGAACAGCACCGCTTTGGCGTGCACCAACGGCTCGCCCTGCAGAGCAAGGGTGTGGATGGCGTGGGCGCTGATATCCTCGTGATGACTGCGACGCCCATCCCGCGCACGCTGCTGATGACGCAGTATGGCGATCTCGATGTCTCGAAGCTCACGGAGAAACCGGCGGGGCGCAAGCCGGTGACGACACGCGCCGTATCGTCCGACAGGATCGAGGAGATTATTCACGGTCTGGAACGCACGATCAACGATGGTGCTCAGGTCTATTGGGTGTGTCCGCTGGTGGAAAGCTCCGACAAGGTCGATCTTGCCGCCGCCGAAGAACGACATGCGCACCTCAAGCAATACTTTGGAGATAAAGTCGCGTTGGTCCACGGCCAGATGTCCGGCGCGGCGAAAGACGCCGCGATGGAAGATTTTGCAGCGAACAAAACCTCCATACTTGTCTCCACGACCGTGATCGAGGTTGGCGTGAACGTACCGAATGCGACAGTGATGGTGATCGAGCACGCCGAACGGTTCGGGCTCGCGCAGCTGCACCAGTTGCGCGGCCGCGTCGGACGTGGCGAGCGGCAATCGAGC
>JBCAXC010000059.1:0-9186 GCA_038534255.1 Pseudomonadota bacterium | reverse complement strand
ATATATCTTGACGAAGCCGGAGTACTACAAGTCCTTGGGTATAAGTGAAAAGTTCGAGGGGATGACCGCGCGGCTTTGTCTGCCTGCCCGTCTCGATGCTTCTGCTGCCGCGGATGCGCTCAAGCAACGAGGGTTGGCGATCGAGCTGCAGGAATCTTTTTCTAGTGATGCGGAGATTGCTAGTTTAATCGAAAGTGGATTCTGTCAAATTGTGGCAACGGATCGAGCCTTGGAAGAACTCCTAGTAAGCTTGGACAGCCTTACTGGTACATTGATCAACCTTTCTGAAGGGCGCTTGTATCGTGGAAATGAGGTGGGTCCGAATATTCTTGTTACACTTCCACCACTGACGTCGGTTGCATCGCATGCCGACGAGCGTCGTCACACTCGGTTCATGAATTGCGCGTCTGAACACCACCCGAGACGGTGGTATCGGAAATGCCTCTTCGCGGCACGCGTGGGCGGTCTGAGTGGGTGTGAGAACCTTCAGATCGTTTATGCAGAAGCAGTAGAATTCTGTCGGGGTTCTTCTTGGATAATCAGCCCGAAGGGAGACGTGCAAAAAGCAATTAAACCTTGCCGTTGTGCAGGAGAAACCGCGCTGAGCACGTTTAAGCAGCGTGGATATCTTGAGGATTACGATGATCGACAGCGTGGAAACCAGAGCCCTTTATTTTATGCCTTCAACCGTTGTACCCAGTAAACTCGTTGCGATGATCTGCCGATTGATATCGCTATGTTCCGCTGCCGTGCTTTCAATGGTCAGTGCGGTCGCAGTAAGTGCCTCTGATGCCCAACCTTTTGTTTTTGCATCTGGCAAACCGCATGTGGATGCGTTCGTTGAATACCCGGTCTGTGAAGTTGATTCACCTGGTTCACTGCGCGTGAGGCTTAACTATCGAGTTGGCCGACATGCTGTAAAACTGGATCAAGTTGAGACTGACGTGTTTGGTGTACTTGTTAACGTGTCATCGTGGGGATTGGAAAATAGCTGTGTGACACGGGGAGGCCGATATTCGGTTGATGTTGAATCCCGGTTTGAGGATAAGATTTTGCTCCGCGCAATGTTTCAGGCGCAGGGTCGCCTTCTGCGGGGGCGGCTTACGCTGTTGTCTGTGTCGCGAGAGGCTAAGCCTGTTAGAGCGCCGACGGAGTTGGAGAAATTTGTATATTTAATATCAGTTGGGCGGTATCCGAATAAGAGCCTGATTGCTGGCAAACTCGAGGAGATGTCGAGTAAGGTTTTGCCTTCCGAGAAGTCTTGGTATGCCTATCTGCGCGGGCGCTACGGTACAAGGGAGCAGCTTGAGGTAGCAAGCAGGAGTGGCAGTCGCGCTGCGTTGGCGAGTTTTTTCGATCGTGTAAAAATTTATGACAGCCTTTATGAAATTCTTCGAAGGGCGTACGCTGGATTCGACGTTGCGGACTTGGTGAGGAATTTTGTTGCAGAAAAAGGCGGTTTGTATTCGCGAGGTCTGCAAAAACGGATAGGTAGAATTTTCGTTTACAGAGGCGAGCTTAGTGCTTTTGGCATTTCTATAGCGGAAGATCTATAAGTTACAACTGCAAGTGCACGGCCTTACGCTCCTTCGATTGAACGTGCTTTGAACCGTCGCCTCGCACTCTCTTTGAAGAGCGTCAACCCTCTGGCAGCAGCAATGTTTAGGTTGCCGCCGAGTGTCACGTACGAATGTGATGTTGACTGGTGCTACGCGATGAATCGGCTTCTGCAGTTCCGACTTGCAGTTCGCGGTGAGCCTGATTGCAAGGATTTGGGTGGGCAGAAATGGCGGTGCAAGTTTCGCTTTGGTTATATTTTTCGCGGGAATATGGAGAGGTTTGGGGTTAGTGAGGGAAACCACCCTGGTAATCGGCTCATGCAAGTCTTTTCTAGATTGGATGTTGTTTATGCTGTTGTAATGATGGGGAAAGGCGCTGGTGGTTGGGAGCTGCAGTCGCAGATCGAGATACTGCAATAGTGCCGTTCGTTTTTCGGATATGTGAATATTGCGGGTGTGCGTTGCGTTTTAGGTGGTCCGCGTCGCTCTTGGAAGATTGCTACGATCCTGCGCAAAATCCGCCAGCCGTAGCGCAGGACGACAAATCTGATGATCCAGCCGAGGATGCCGCCACCGCGGTCGCCTTCCGCTTGACCGCGCCGTCTTCCCAGCATAACTCGGCTCCCACCCGCAGCGATGGCGTCGCTGCATCGGGTCGTCCAGGGCGCACGCTCCGTGTGCCCGCCATCGTCCTGAACGCCGGGACGTTGTGCCGGGCGCCTTTCTTCTTCTGCCGCCCGGCGAAGGAGAGACATGATGTTAGCCACTCCCAAAAGAGATCAATTTTTCACGCGTCCGTCCTCAGAGAAGGCTTCGCTGCCGTTCAGTGAGGCGGAGTATGCGCGACGGCTCGGCGGATTGCGCGCTGCGATGGCGGCGCAAGATGTGCCGGTGGTGGTGCTGACCTCGATGCACAACGTCGCATACTTCAGCGGTTTCCTGTACTGCAGCTTCGGTCGGCCTTACGCGTGCGTCGTGACCCAGAACGTCTGCACGACCGTCTCTGCCAACATCGATGGCTCCCAGCCGTGGCGCCGGTCGGTGGCGGACAATGTCATCTTTACCGACTGGGAGCGTGGCAACTATTGGCGTGCCGTGCGCGATGTTGCGCTCTCGGCGGGCACGTTGGCGCGCATTGGCTTTGAAGCGGACCATCTCTCAGTCGCCGGTTACAGCCAGCTGGCTGACGCATTCAAAGGCGCGGAGCTGGTGGACTTTGCCGAGACGACGATGGATCTGCGGCTGATTAAGTCCGAGGAGGAATTGGCGTTGATCCGCTCAGGGGCCGCCGTCGCCGATATCGGCGGAGAGGCGATCCGCGATGCGATCAAGGTCGGCGCGCGCGAGATTGATGTCGCGATGGCCGGGCGGGACGCGATGGAGCTGGCGATCGCGGAGCGCCATCCGGACAGTGAAATCCGCGATACGTGGGTCTGGTTTCAGTCCGGGCTCAATACGGATGGGGCGCACAACCCTGTGACGACGCGGGTGCTCGAGGCGGGCGACCTGCTGAGCCTTAACACCTTCCCGATGATCTCGGGCTACTACACCGCGCTGGAGCGGACGCTCACGATCGGCGAGCCAGATGCCGAGACACGGCGCATCTGGGAGGCGAACGTCGCAGCGCATGAGCTCGGACTGTCGCTCATCAGGCCTGGCGCGACGTGTGCGAGCATCTGTGCGGAGCTGAATGCGTTCTTTGCGGAGGAAAATCTTCTGCAATATCGCTCGTTCGGCTACGGTCATTCGTTCGGCGTGCTGTCGCACTACTACGGCCGGGAGGCCAAACTCGAACTTCGTGAGGATATCGGGACGGTGATCGAGCCGGGCATGGTCGTTTCGATGGAGCCGATGCTGTGGGTTCCGGAAGGGATGCCGGGGGCAGGCGGCTACCGCGAACACGACATCCTGATCGTTGGCGCGGACGGCGCGGAGAATATCACCGGCTTTCCGTATGGCCCGGAAGCGAACGTGGTCGCGGCGTAACGCCAACGGACGACAACGCGGACGGACCGGAGCGGCTTCGCTCCGGTCTCGCTGTCACCGTCTACCCCCGAGAAACGCGCCCACAACCGACCGCAAGATCCGCCAGCCGTAGCGCAGCACGACGAACTTGATGATCCAGCCCATGATGCCGCCGCCGCGGCCGCCGAGGCTTTTGCCGATGGCGTCGCGGATGCCGCCGGTGAAGCCGCCGGGGTTGCGGCCGCGGCGGTCGAGTTCGTTGGCGATTTCGTCGTACGGCGCGGGCGCGTCGTACTGCGGTTCGGGCACATCGTTGCGGCGATATCCGCCTCCGCCGCCCGTGTCCGGCATACGCGGAAAGCCTTCGATGTCGGGCGCGCGCGAGTATCCGCCGCGGTTGAACTCGCGCCCGATTTCCGGTCCGCCGCGTTTGAAGATCATCCCCATCAGAATGCTCGCAAGGTGCGGCAGGACCTGCTCGAGGATCGCGCCGCCAATGCCGGTCGCATACTGGGCCTGCGTCTCAAGGGCCCGCACCTGACGGTCCGAGCCGAGCATGTGGCGGGCGATGGCGCGGCCGTCGGCGAGGGTTTCGGGCGCGCCGACGGTGGCGGGATCATCGTAATAGCGGGCGTGGTGACCGGAGCCGAGGGCGCGGATGAGGCTCTGCAGGCCGCTTTTGGTCTGGATGTTGGACTGCACCGCGCGCGTGAGCACCGGCAGCATCTCGCGGATCGCATCCTTGGTCTCAGCCTGCGAGAGGCCGAACTGGGCCGCCAGGTTTTCGATCACCTGACCGTTCTGGGCGCGGGTGAGTTGCTCGTAAGCGGACATGGGTCGTTGTTCCGGTTGTTGGAGTGCTTGTTGCGCGCGGGGCTCAGCGCTCGTGGCGGAGGACCGGCGACAGGCTGGGCTCGCTCTGTTCCTGCGCACGTGACAGGACGGCGTCAAGCCAGCGCAGTGCTTGTGAGGGCGCTACGGGTGATGCGGCTGACGCTTGCTGTGCTGCAAAGGCATACGGGTCGGTGGTCTGGTCGTCGGGGCGCATGACGTGGAGATAACGCAGGAATGCCGGGGTGGCCGCCTCACGGACGGCCGCGAGCAGCAGCAGGGTCAGCAATGGCATCATGGCGCGCAGCGTCTGGTGGGACATGGCAAGGCGCGCGGCGCTGGCATCGATCGAACCCCAAAGTGATGCATCGCCACGTGAGAGACCGCGATGGATCGCATCGCTCGTGGCGCGGACATCCTGCGCAACAATGTCTTCCGGCACGATCCGGATGCGCGTCAGGGCCGGGTCGGCCAGCCAGTGAAGGATCCTGCACTCTCCGTCCCGGCCGTCGCAGAGCTGGGCAATCTGTTGGAGGATGAGAGGGCGGAGCGTGTGGAGTGCGGCCCGCGACGTTTCCGGCGTCAGATGATAGCGCGCTGCGATGGCATCGGTCGCGCGTGCTGTGGCCGGTTGTGCGAGGACATTGTCGAGCGCGACGCGAGGCTGCTCCGTCTGCGTGGTCTCAGGTGTCAGGCCTGTCAGGCCCAGGGCTCCGGTGTTCGCAGCGCTGTTCGCATGTTGGTTCATTTTGTCGTCCGTCGTCGCACGCTGCCCGACACTGCGGCACAATACTCACCATGGGCATAGCGCTTTTGTGGCATCGGGCGGCCGGTTTTTCCAGCTTCTTTTCAAGCAGTTAGCGCGCCGGTTTTGCTGTCATGGCTGAAATGCGGCGTTAGGGACGTCTGGCAATGACGAATCGCGATGGTTTGCCCGGCCCGCGTGGATGTCTAAACTCTGCCTACTGCGCAACTGTCCCGCTTGCGCCTTGATCCAACACAATCGGAGAAAAACATGGCCGTACACAAGACGATCGAATTGATGGGTGCATCGCCGAAGAGCTGGGAGGATGCGGTCCAGAAAGTCGTCACGCAGGCGTCGAAATCCGTGAAGGGCATCCGCAGCGTGTGGGTGAAGGACATGAGCTGCGAGGTCGATTCGAAAGGCAAGCTCAAGGGCTTCCGGGTCAACTGCAAGCTGACGTTTGAAGTGAAGTGATCTGCCGCTGGCCGTTGTCGTTCGGCGGGCATGTCCTGTCGAGTGACGGCGGTCGGCGAGGGCGTGAGTTCTCAAACCTACTGCTGTAGGCCCGCGATCGCATCGGACAAACCGTTGAGCGAAACGGGGATGCCAATGCCGGCCTCACGTGTCTGGAAGACGATGAACCACGCTGTTGTGCCAGTGTTGAGCTTCGTCATGAGCTTCTCGTCGACAGTGACATGCGCCAGACACCCCACGACATGACAGCGCACGAACGGGATGCGGCCGACCTTGGCCTCGTCGATGTTCAGGCCGAGGCCGGGCGGCAAAAGCAGCCCGAGCGGTGCGAAGATCCGCAATGTGCGCGAGCCGTCTGACGCTTTCTGAAAGTGAACGCTGAGGCCAACGTTGGGATTGTCTTCCGACGTCACGTCCTGCACGGCGGCGCAGACCTCGGTGCGCGCACCGATCGGCTTTTTGCAGACGATCTGCCAGTCACCGTGCTGCGCGCGCACGGCGGGCTTGGGCTCGCTTGTCGGTGCGTCCGTCGACTGGGCGTGAGCCGGTGAAGCGATCGAAGCGCTGACGGCCATCACGAGCATGCTCGCAAGCGCGATCAGGTGATCGCCGAGGCGACGCACACCACGTTTGCTGTTCGGTCGGGGCTTTTCCACGGGTGTTTGTCTCATGGGTGCAGGACCGATCTTGCGGCTAACGGCGGTGGGTGCGGTTGGATGCATGACCGCGTTCGCGCCATTCGACAAGAAATCCGACAAAAGTGGGACGCGGCGGACAGAACGGGTGTTGCAGCGGCGTTGGATGCGCTATCGCAACGCGCAATCGGGTGTTCGCGCAGCTGTGTGGCGTGGGTCGATGCGGCTGCAGCGCGGGTTCGCGTGGGAATTTGCCGCAGCGCATTCGGCTTGTTCCCTCGCGGATATTTTGGTGTCTGTGACGCAGAGAAAGCGGTCGTGCGACCGCGACGGGAGAGGACGAAAAACACCATGGCGCGAGGCGTGATGCAGAAGGTGCTGGTGGGCGCGGCGATCATCGCGGGGGGAGCGGTTCATGCGCTCCCGGCACTCGCGCAAACTTATGGCCAGCCCAGCGAATGGGGGCTCGGGTTCCAGCCAGGCGTGACTGATATTGCCGACGACATTCACTGGATGCACGACATCCTGCTGACGCCGATCATCGTGGCGATCTCGTTGTTCGTGCTCGCGCTGCTCGGATATGTCTGCTGGAAGTTCAGCGAGAAAAACAATCCGACGCCATCGCGCAACGCGCACAACACAACGCTCGAGTTTGCGTGGACTGTTGTGCCGGTGCTGATCCTGCTGATCATTGCCGTGCCGTCGTTCCGGTTGCTCTACAAGCAATATGACTTCCCAAAGCCAGACCTCGTGATCAAGGCGATCGGTCATCAGTGGTATTGGGAATACAAGTATCCTGAGGCCGGTGAAAACGTCGCGTTCGATGCGTACATGATCGACGACGCCGACCTGAAGCCGGGGCAGCCGCGCTTGCTGGCGACAGACAACGAGGTTGTCGTACCGGTCGGCAAGGTTGTGCATGTTCTCGTGACGGCAAACGACGTGATGCACAACTGGACGATGCCGGCGTTTGGCTCGAAGATTGATGCGGTGCCGGGGCGGACCACGGCAACGTGGTTCAAGGCACGGCGCGAAGGTGTCTACTACGGCCAGTGTTCCGAGCTTTGCGGCGTGCGCCACGCGTTCATGCCGATCACGGTCCGCGTCGTAAACGACAACCAGTACGGTCGCTGGCTCGAAGCGCGCAAGGCGGACGACGAGAATGCTATCGAGAACGTCATGAAGGAAATCGTCGCTTACCAGCGCGAGACCGGAAAGACGAAAGACGTTGCGAGCCTCACGGCGGAGTAGACGCGACGGTGACTGTCGCGGCTCAGCATGCGACGCGACGAATTTTTATCCGCGGCGGCACCTAATTTGATCGGTGCGCCGGAACGGGCAGAAAGACAGGGAACCTGGCCATGGCACTTTACGGCGAAGCCGATGCCCACCACGACGATATCCCGACGGGATGGAAGCGTTGGGTTTACTCGACCAACCACAAGGACATCGGCACGATGTACCTGTTGTTCGCGATGTTCGCGGGCGTTATTGGTCTGGCACTTTCGATCGGCATCCGGCTTGAGCTGCAAGAGCCGGGTATGCAGATCTTCGGCAATCCGCACACGTACAATGTGTTCGTAACAGGCCACGGCCTGATCATGATTTTCTTCATGGTCATGCCGGCTATGATCGGCGGGTTCGGCAACTGGTTCGTGCCGCTGATGATCGGCGCGCCTGACATGGCGTTCCCGCGGATGAACAACATCTCGTTCTGGCTGTTGCCGGCTGCGTTTGCGCTGCTGGTGATGTCGATGTTTGTCGAAGGTCCGCCCGGCGCGAATGGTGTCGGTGGTGGCTGGACGATCTATGCGCCACTTTCAAGCTCGCCGGTTTACCAGGGCGGTCCTGCAATGGATCTGGCGATCCTCTCGCTGCACGTCGCCGGTGCATCCTCGATCCTTGGTGCGATCAACTTCATCACAACGATCTTCAATATGCGCGCGCCGGGCATGACGATCCACAAGATGCCGCTGTTCGTGTGGTCGGTGCTTGTCACGGCGTTTCTGCTGTTGCTGTCGCTGCCGGTTCTTGCTGGCGCGATCACGATGCTGCTGACCGACCGTAACTTCGGGACGACCTTTTTCGATCCGGCGGGTGGCGGTGATCCGGTGCTGTTCCAGCATCTCTTCTGGTTCTTCGGACACCCGGAAGTTTACATTCTCATCCTCCCCGGTTTCGGGATGATCTCGCACATTGTTTCGACCTTCTCGCGCAAGCCGATCTTCGGCTATCTCGGAATGGCGTATGCGATGGTCGCGATCGGTGTCGTCGGCTTCGTTGTGTGGGCACACCATATGTATACGGCGGGTCTGTCGGTTGATACGCAGGCGTACTTCGTTGCGGCAACCATGGTGATCGCGGTGCCGACCGGGGTGAAGATCTTCTCGTGGATCGCCACAATGTGGGGCGGATCGATCTCGATGCGCACACCGATGATGTGGTCGCTCGGATTTATCTTCCTCTTCACGGTGGGTGGTGTGACGGGTGTTGTGCTTGCGAACGCGGGCGTCGACCGTGCACTGCATGACACCTACTATGTGGTCGCGCACTTCCACTACGTTCTGTCGCTCGGTGCCGTGTTCGCGATCTTCGCGGGCTGGTACTACTGGTTCCCGAAAATGTCGGGCTACATGTACTCGCCATTCATCGCGCGGGTGCACTTCTGGCTGACATTCGTTGGTGTGAACCTCATCTTCTTCCCGCAGCACTTCCTGGGCCTGCAGGGCATGCCGCGCCGGTATGTCGACTACCCGGATGCGTTTGCCGGCTGGAACTATGTATCGTCGTTCGGCTCGTACATCGCGGTGATCGGGACGCTCGCATTCTTCGTCGGCGTTATTCAGGCCTTCATGAAGAAGGTTCCGGCTGGCGATAATCCGTGGGGTGATGGCGCGACGACGCTCGAGTGGACACTCTCGTCACCACCGCCGTTCCACCAGTTCGAGGAACTGCCGCGGGTGAAGTAAGACACGGA